>JAYWMP010000287.1:0-8985 GCA_035873255.1 Nitrospirota bacterium | reverse complement strand
CCGTGGCTGTATGGAACAGATACCCGCGCGACAGGATGGATGTTTCAGTTATTATCTGAAGGGGCCTTGCCTGGGTACGAACTGAAGACAGGCGGCGGAAGATGAGATGTTCTTCTCTGTTACGTTTTTGACCCGGAAATTTCCTTCTGGGCTTTAATAATCACTTTTTTGATTGTATCAATCTCAACAGGCTTTGAAATAAAGTCAAAGACGCCTTTTCTGAAAGCTTCCCTGGCTGTTTCTATCTCCGCGAATCCGGTAATCATGATGACCCTGGTATCGGGGTTCTTCCTTTTCGCCGCCTCCAGTATCTTCATCCCGTCAACACCTTCCATCTTCAGGTCTGTAACGATAATATCATAAGATTCCAGCTCAAGTTCCTTCACAGCGTCTTCGCCGTTATTAAAGACGGTCACATCATAACCGGCTTTTTCCAGTATCTGTTTGAGCCGTTTGCATACAATAAGTTCGTCATCCACCACCATCAGCCGGCATCCGTCATTGATCATGACCATCCTCCTTTTCTGGAGAGCGGAAGTATTTTCTCTCTCTGTTTTTTTGTCTTCAAGTAAATTCCCCCGCTGCAGGCAGCGGGGGATAAACCATGGACGGATTCAGGCTGTAACTAATGACTGCCGCCGCCGCCCTTGAACATTACGCTTACGATAAATCCCGCTGCAAAAGCTATTAATATGGAGACTACGCCATATATCATGGCCTTATTATAGGCCATATTCGACAGAAACTTCAGCGCGCCGACTTTTTCAACATTCAGGGACGACTGAGTGTAATCCTGGACCTTATTGTTTTTAACGGCGTAAACACTCACTGTGTAGTTCTGTGGCAGGGCCTGATAAGGCCAGTCAATAGAAAGTTTGAATGTTTCCCTGTCGCCGTCTGTCTTTGTCTCAATCTCTCCCGTGAAAATACCGTATATCCTGTTTTTTTCCTTGAACTTGATAAACTCATTCACCCACTTTGTTTTTTCGGATTCGTCGCTTATCGGCGACACCTCCACACGTCTTCTGAACGCGTCATACCCAAGCATGAATTTATCCTGCTGATCAGGGCTCAAGATTGCATTAATGTCTTTTGTTGAATATATGAGGTAGAGGTCCGAGACCGGCTTAAATTCAAGTTCCCCCACATTCATCCAGAGCAGTCCGCCCGTCTTGCCCTTTTTACGGAAATGGGCCTCTTTCCCCGGTGAGCTGAACTGTATAATAATATCTTTTCCTGCTTCAACCTCGCCGGTTACGACAACGTTGCTGCCATGATAAAAAGAGCCTATCTCTATCCTGTCCGGAACAACTTCCGATGTCACTGAATAGGCGCTTGCGGCAAAAAACACAAGCAGAAGAAATGCCCCGACTAATCCGGACATAAAAGTTTTACTCGGTATTCTCATTAGTGACCCCCTTTCAGAGAAAGTAGCAGGGAGGGCTCAAGCATCAGATCCATCAGAATCTTGACTGTAACAACAAGCACGATTATGGAGAGGATCACCTTCAACTGGTCGCCATGCAGTTTCTTTCCCAGCTGAGTTCCAATCTGCGCCCCAACGGTGGAACCCGCAAGGAGCAGCACCGCAAGCACAAAATCGACGGTGTGGTTAACATAGGCCTGAAGGAATGAAACCTCTACACATGTAAACAGGATCTGAAACAGACTCGTACCAACAACCACATGCATGGGCATTCTCAGAAGGTAGACCATGACCGGCACCATAAGAAATCCTCCGCCTACACCCATAATGGCGGCAAGCACTCCTACAATCGAACCAAGTGTGATGACCAGTAAGGCCGAATGGGTAACACCGGATTTCTCAAACCTTGTCTGAAGAGGAAGGCTTTTGAGAAACCTTACGAAACCGGATTCCTTCTTTGGTTTTGAAGGAGCTTCAACCACCGCCGCACCCTCTTTCTGCTGTTTGGCCTTTTTAAGAGAGTTTATGCTTTCAGCAAACATATACGCGCCAACAATGCCGAGCATCAAAACATAGGTTACCTTAATAACAAAGTCGGCGTTACCCATCATCCTGAGTACCTTGATCAACTGAACACCTGCAAGACCACCTGTGAATCCGCCGATAAGGAGACATATACCCATCTTGAAGTCGACATTGCCGAGTTTCCAGTGAGCGAATGTCCCCGAAGTGGAAGCACCGACTATCTGCAGAGAATCGGAAGCGGCGGCCACAGTGGGGGGGATGCCGATCATAATCAGGAGAGGCGTCATCAGAAATCCTCCTCCAACTCCGAACAAACCCGATAAAAGACCAACCAGAAGCCCAAGTCCAACTATAAGCGGCAGACTGATACTCGTTAATGCGATCGGTAAATAAAAATACATCCTTTTTCCTCCTCCTTAAATATTTATTTTTTTGTATCTTATTCCATAAATTCAGGAAATATCCTGGAACCAAACAAAATTATTGATATTTGGCAGGTGGCTTCGCCTGAAAAACTTGCACCGCTTATTAATCCCCTCCCGAACCTTTTTTCAGGAGAGGTAAAGGTTTTAAGTCAAGGCCACCGGCGTATTAATACAATATTCAGCTGGAGTTCTCATCACGCAACAGATTGGGCCGCGTATAACATCCGCCAAGCTTAATTCTCATTGTCCTCTATAATTGAAACCCACTTTTTATACCTGGGAAAATATATCATGTAATAGATAATTGACAAACCAAAAAGGAGGTAAAAATCCACGAGGTCGCCTGATAACAGAAAAAGTATCAGCCCATACAGGCAGGGCAGTCCACATATTATCATTGAAACAACATCAGCCTTTGCCAACCGCCCCACAATTGTCCCGAAATCATCGGGACCCGGTGCAATGTAAATCCGCATTACAGCATATCTCACTATCATGACATTAAACATCGTCATCAGATAAAGGAATGTCTTCAACTTCGGGAACCAGGTGTAGTCGGCAAACCCGCTGAAGTTGAGATATGCGCTTCTTATCCATTCAACTGCCGCGGCGCAGACAAACAGACCCGCGATAATCGCTGCAGTTAGCAGTAAAACCCTGTGAAAAGCCGTTTTAAGTAATGATGCCTGGACGCGGGATTCCGGAGACACGGAGCAATCATCCATGTTTTCCCGCATCACCGCGTCTTCACAGCTTTGAGCCATTTATAAGACCTCCGTTTATTCGATTAATCAACCCTGAAAACAGGCGGATAAACTGATATTCCTGCCGCCTACCTGACTACAAGCACCGGACAGGTCGCCCGGCTGATAACTCTTTCCGTAACGCTTCCGATAAGTACCTTCCCGATGCCTGTGCGGCCGTGACTCCCCATGATTATAAGGTCGCAACCCAGAGTCTCGGCGACCGAGCATATTTTCTCAAAAGGGACACCCGATTCTATGCTGGTCTGAACTTTAACACCAGCTTTCACGGCAAGCTCATCGACCTCCGACAGTATCTTTTTTCCCTCTTCTTTAAGGCCTTCCAGGATCTTCTCCGGCCTGAAAGTCTCTATATCCATAACATCAATTGGAGGGATTACATGAATAGCGACGACCGTGCCATTACTCTGTTTTGCAAGCTCAATAGCGTATTTAACGGCATTTCTGCTTATGTCGGAACCGTCAACCGCCAGGACAACTTTGTTGAATAAAACCATTTACAGCCTCCTTGTATTTTTTTTACTCTTAGTCGGATCCATGGGAGAAACTCAAGTCGGACGCCCTCTTTTTCGCCTTTGCCTGGAATGTCCAGAACAGAATCAAAAATGTGGCTACAATGCCACTCCCGAAGAGAAATATTTTACTGCCGATCTCGAACATTACGGAAGAGCCTTCGCTGAACTCTACAATATTCAACTCCTGTAAATATTCAGGGATGGCAAAAATACGTGAAATCACGCATAAAATAATAAGCACCGCCGTCACCAGCCGAATATAAAGCTCTTTTACCAGATGTGTACCGATAGCGCCGAAGTAAATGCCGGTCAGTGATCCCGCATAAAGAAGCAGCACCAGTCTGAGGTCGACATACCCCTGCATTCCATAGTTGAACGCTCCCCACGCGCCCATGAACATTGCGAGAAATAATTCCGTGCCGGCGGCTACGACTGTTGGAACGCCAAACACATAAATCATCGCCGGCACGCCTATAAAACCACCGACACCGATCGTCCCCGCCATGTAACCGACACAGAATCCTATCACAAGCAGGACAACCAGGGAAACATGAACGTTGGCTACCTTGAAATGAATAAGTGGCTTGAACTGGAATTTTCTGGACAGATTCAACAGCTTTTCGGATGGCCCCGCGCCGGGTTCTCTCCTGGATTTCAATGCGTCCTTGAGGAGTGAATAACCTATAATGCTCAGTGTAAAAACAAAGAAGAGACTGACATAAAGGCTTGACCCGGACTTGCCCAGCTTCTCAAAGAAATATCCATTTACAACAACGGCGGCCCTGATGCCGACGGCAGCTGTTACGAGTAGAAAGACAGCCAGTTTTTTGTCCACATTACCCAGCTCACCATGCTTTTTCGAACCCATCATCGCTTTCCCGAATTTATGGGTTATGTTAGCGCCGACAGCCATGACTCCAGGCACGCCAAGGTTCATCATGCCGGGGGTCATCAGAAACGCACCTCCAGAGCCGATAAATCCAGACAGGGTGCCCCCCATAAATCCGAGGAGTACTACGCCAACCATTGTCCATACGTTGGCGTCAAAAATCTGTGTTACGACATTAATTTTATCTATAGCTTCCGCGGCAACTTCATGCATTATATGTTCACCTCCTTTTTTAGTCTTCGAGCTTGAATATTTTGGGTAGAATATATGTTGTATTACCCCATACCCATGCGTGTACAATGACTACGGCCATGATAGCAAGTCCACCAAGAACGGTGCCTTGCATAAATAGCGACCCGTTAAGCGTCTTGATATTCGGGTAGAAGATCGCATACATGAATATCGAGCCTATGGCATACATTATAAATTTGCCCCAGTTAATGCCTTTCGCCGCTTTTTTCTCTGCCTGCGCGCCGGCCAAACTCCCTGCCGTAGTTACCGGACACGTCAGTTTTTCTTTCAGCGCTTCTATGCTTGCGCCGCCTTTCTTCATTTCTCCGGTGAAGTTCGCCTCGCCTATCAATACAAGACTTGCCGGCATCAGGTCGTCGATCCTCCGGATAAAAGCGACCGGTTCCGGGCCTGTTACATACGCGCTGAAAGTAATCCCTCCGGCCGCGAATTCCTGCTTGATTGCTTCCAGTGTCGCTTCGGCATCCTCGAATGTTTTACTGTCGCTGTCGCTGGCAAGAAATATTCCGGCGATCTCGGTGTCCGTGCCCTTTGCAGCTGTTAAAGCATATTGCAGCGCAGGGGACCTGATATCCCATATACTGTCAATCAATATAATTTTTTTCAATCGCCTCCTCCTTTTTTGTATGATTGTCTGGAGCTTCCAATCCAGTGTTATTGAAAATCCTAGCTCATCGCATGAACATGAGTATGGGACTCACGCCTGACATTCTCTCTGATTTCATCCAGCCGGGTCTCTATCTCTTTCAGGATTTCCACCGCCTTTTCATGTTCTCCCGCCTCTGCAAAAGTAATCGCTACCGATGTAAGGTCGTCAATTGTTGTATCCACCTCATGTTTAAGGCTTTTAATTTCCTCGTCCAAAGGCGCCCCTTCTCTCATGATTTCCCTTGCAGTCCCGAACTCTCCAGCCTCCGCAAAGGTGACGGCTGTCATTGCATCTTCAAATTTCCTGATAAATTTTTTCATAATCTTTTCCTCCTTTTTCCTCTTATGACTTGGCATTGGCCGGTTTTGACATGGTTACGATCGGCCTTGAAATGTTTTTCAGAAGTTTCCTGATGCTGATACCGCCCTTATTGCTGAGATTCGGGCTTAGCAACACCATGTCTATAGCCGGTTCACTGTCAGCTATCTTTTTTATATTGGAGACTATATCTCCGACCACTGCTTTATACCTGATCTTCAAAGGTCCTCCATTTATGCAGTATTTTTCAATCAATGCATCCGTTCTAACCTTTGTATCGGCCTGTATTTTTCGCAGCCGTTCCTCTGAAAACTCCCTGGCTGTTTTGGTCTCGTCTGCCTCCGCGAATGCGACGGCCGCCATGCTGTCCTCGAATGTTTTAATTAACGGTTTATCGTAAATCATCAACATGAAAATGTTGGTCCTCAGTATCCTGGCCAGTTCAACAACATATGAAAATCCCTCTTCATAATCTTCAACGCCCTTTGTTACAAACAGGAGTTTTTCTTTTATGCTCATATCACTCATGCCCTAAGTGTATTCAAGAAGCATGCCATTCGCAATACACCAGAAACAAAGGATTTTCAGGATTGGTAGCAAAAAAAGGTGTTTCAAAATTAAACGGTCGTGAACGCTGCACCCAAAAACGACTTATTTGTTCAGCAGCCTCCAGAGGCTGGTCCTTGATATGCCCAGTATTGCGGATGCCTTGGCCTTGTTATTGCCGACAAATTCAAGAACTTTCTCCGCGTAATCCTTGCTGACTTCATCAATTGTCCTGACTCTGTTGGGATCTACAGTTTCAATTTGAAACAGGGATATGCTCTGCGGCAGGTTTTCAGGTCTGATAAGGGATGTTTTTTCTAATATTACCGCTCTCTCCGTGATATTCTCCAATTCCCTTACATTGCCCGGGAAATTGTATGTCATAAGTTTATCCATCGCCACCTTGCTGAACCCGGTAATCTTCTTGCCGGCCTTTTTGGAGTGTTTCTCCAGAAAATACCTGCTGAGAGGTATAATATCTTCCCTTCTTTCCCTGAGGGGCGGGATGTAAATATCCATTACATTGAGCCTGTAG
This sequence comes from Nitrospirota bacterium, assembly GCA_035873255.1. Lineage (GTDB taxonomy): Bacteria > Nitrospirota > Thermodesulfovibrionia > Thermodesulfovibrionales > UBA6898 > JAJRYC01. Next base: position 2,141 of record JAYWMP010000287.1, on the reverse strand, counting down.
TATAAATCCTCCCTGAACTTGCCGCTTGATACATGTGTGTTTATATTCTGGTTTGTGGCGGCGATGAATCTGACATCAACCTTAACACGCCTGGTGCCCCCAACCCGGAGGAACTCCTTCTCCTCTACTACTGTCAGCAATTTAGCCTGGAGGGCCGGAGACATCTCTGCAATTTCATCAAGAAATAAAGTGCCGTTGTCGGCAATCTCAACTAAACCCTGTTTGGCAGTCAGAGCCCCGGTAAAGGCCCCCTTTTCGTGGCCGAAGAGCTCACTCGCCAAAAGTTCTTCCGTAAAGATCGCACAGTTTACCGCTAAAAACGGACTCTCCTTTCGTAAGCTTGTATAGTGAATAAGCTTTGCCACAAGCCCTTTGCCAACCCCTGTCTCTCCGGAGATCAACACATTGCAGTCAGACCTGGATATGCTGTCTATAATATCAATTACTCTCCTGATTCTCTTGCTTTTTGCAATAAAGGTAAGTCCTCCTATCGTCAACCCTTTTTCAAAGGGAGGGGAGGGAGGGTTCAGGGAGGCCTTAAGTGCTATGTTTTCCTGGCTTAATCTTTTTTTTTCCTGGATTTTTTTTGTCTTCAGAATCAACTCATCAAGACTGAAGGGTTTTGTTATGTAGTCGGAAGCGCCTTTTTTCATTGCGGCGACAGAGGATTCTATACTGCCGAAGCCGGTAATTATTATTACAGCGGTAAAAGGATATTTTTCCTTCACCTCGTCAAGCAGGGACAGTCCGTCCATCCCCGGCATTTTTATATCAGCGATAAGAAGATCAAATTCCTCTTTTTTTATCTTCTCCAAAGCATCAATCCCATTATTTACGCCTGTCGCCGTATAACCTTCCGTATTCAGTGCGTAGAGAAGGTGTTTTAATGTTATCTCCTCATCTTCCGCGATCAAAATTTTAATGGCTTTCACCTCCCTGCAAAGTTATTGTAAATGTAGTGCCTTTACCTGGTATACTCCTGACGTCAATCTTTCCATTATGTTTTTCTATTATATTGTAAACAATCGCGAGCCCCAACCCGGTGCCTTTTTCCTTTGTGGTAAAGAATGGATCAAAAACTTTTGAAATATCCTCCGGCAGGATGCCATTGCCGGTGTCGGAAACTTCAATCCTTACGTTCGTATCCACGCGATTTATTGTAACGTTTAATACCCCATCGCCATCCATGGCGTCCACGGCATTAGTGAAAAGGTTAATAAAAACCTGTTTGATGAGATTCACATCCGTATATAGTTCAATATCTTCCAGTGCTTCTATGTTGTATTTCACATTGCCAAACTCCCCTGAAGCCGCCATCCTGTTCAGCACACCCTCTATCACATCAACGATGTTGACCATTGTGAGTTCAGGGGGCTTCTCTCTTGCAAATTCAAGAAGATCTCCGACTATTCTTTTCACTCTGAGCGTCTGGGAAAAGATATCACTGACGGTCTCTCCGATTATGCCGGAACAGGTTTCCCTGCCAATTTTCCTGGACAATATCTGCGCGGAAAGATAGATGTTATTCAGTGGGTTGTTGAGTTCGTGAGCAACTCCGGCGGCAAGTGTGCCTATTGAGGCAAGCTTTCTGCTCTGGAGCAACTCCTCATTTTTCTTCCTGAGTTCCTCTTCCCTCTCTATCAGATCGCTTTCCATTTTGTTGAAAGTCCTGATCAGTACACCCACTTCATCCTGTTTTGCCGGAATCGCCAGAGATGAATAGTCACCCTTGCCGGTCTTTTCTATTGCACCGGTCAGTATCTTCAGACGGTTTACAATACTGTGACTGATGACAAATGAAGTCCCCAGGCCTACAACCAGAAACAGAGGAAACAGGAACAGCGCGGCGGTGGCTGTAACACTGATATATCTTTCCACTTTTTCCCTGGCTGATTTATCAAGCGCCTTGGAAATAATCAGTATTTCTTCCCCGTGTTTTCTGAGAGCGCTGATTTCGGTGTTTAATTCACGAAGACTACTGACCGCCGGACTGTCTGCTTTCAGTAAAAATACTTTTTCAAGAATCCCGGCATTTACGAGCGGCCTTTCCAGAAAAGTCGATTCAATGAGCTTGAAAAAATCAGCGTATTCGGAAAGTCCGGGCTTAAGCCAGTTGAATTCTTTCTGGAAATTCCAGGCGA
>JAYWMP010000284.1:0-23265 GCA_035873255.1 Nitrospirota bacterium | reverse complement strand
TGGCCTTGATAAAGGACTTGATCCCAACAGGCGCGTAGGCCATGTATGTTTCAAGTATCCTCTCGAATTTTATAAAAGGTTTTTCATAAAAAGCGACGATGTCTATTTCCTTTCCAGTTATTCCACCTGCATCGAGACAGTAATTTATTGCATTGACCGGAAAGGAGGAGTCCTGTTTTTTACGCGTAAATCGCTCTTCCTGCGCAGCAGCTTTTATCTTGCCATCCTGTATAAGAGAGGCGGCACTATCATGGTAGAAAGCAGAGATTCCCAGAATATTCATTGAATATTTATTAAAACTTTTTTTAAACAATAAAAGCAACTTTTCGTATTGCTCCATAAAACGCGACCGAATAAATTTCGCCGGGAAAGATTGTGGGCAGTCCACGGAGAAAAACAGGTGAAACGATGGAACAACTTATTGTCGATGGGGCAGGCGGCGTTGGCATCAAGCGGTGCGGGCCCGAAACCTGAATGGTGAAAGAACCACGGAAGACAGGAATAAGAATCCGACTACTGACATAGGAGCTCCCGTCCCTGACAGTCGGATAAAAGACCATCCGGCAGGGACTGTTGCGATTTATGGTCCGAATGTACTAAAATTTCCTGTCATGAAGCTTTACAAATAAAAGAAAAACCCCATATTTTCCGTTCCGTTACGATCATCCAGGGGAAGTTCTGAGAAATATGCCGATAAGGCGTGACTGAAAAATGTTAAACTACATGACATAAGGTGCCTCTCGGCAACGATTATGCTGAAAAGAGTGCCGTTAAAATGTGAAGCATTTTGAAGCAGTTGGAGAGGTGTCCGAGCGGCTGAAGGAGCACGACTGGAAATCGTGTGTGCGCTAACACGTACCGAGGGTTCAAATCCCTCCCTCTCCGCCATTTGATATATCTGAAAAATAAGAAAATGAGTAGTGTTCAGTGAAGTTGGTTGAGCCTGATCATTATTCATCGTTTTTATGCAGGCTGGGAGCGGCCCTGCGCAACATGGAGGTGTGAACCTCGTCAGGTCCGGAAGGAAGCAGCGATAAGCATTTTTCCTGTGTGCCGCAGCCAGTCGTTCCCGGCCTGCATAAAGATGGAAGACAGGATTGTTTTTATCATGGGAAACGCGGATTGACCTTATCATTACATAAAAAAATCATGCGAATTGAGAAAAACGCATTAATTCCGGAAGTGAGACTTTTTTGCCGATGAGCTATCTCGTATTAGCCAGAAAATGGAGACCGAAGGGCTTTGACGGTCTTGTAGGCCAGGGGCCTATTGCTCAGATTCTGATGAACGCCATTTCGCAGGACAGGATCGCGCACGCATATATATTCTCCGGACCGCGGGGAGTGGGAAAGACGTCTACCGCGCGCATACTCGCAAAGGCCATGAACTGTAAAGACGGTCCGTCTCCTTCTCCTTGTGGTGTGTGCGAATCATGCATCGCCATAACGGAAGGTTCGTCCGTGGACGTCATAGAAATAGACGGCGCTTCCAATAACAGCGTTGAGGATATAAGGGGCCTCAGAGAGAGGGTTAAATACGCGCCGTCGAGCGCTAAATATAAGGTCTATATCATCGATGAAGTGCATATGCTCTCGGGCTCGGCCTTTAACGCGCTGTTGAAGACACTGGAAGAACCTCCCTCTCATGTCATATTTGTGCTTGCGACGACGGAACTCAGAAAAATCCCCGCCACCATACTTTCGCGCTGCCAGCATATGCCGTTCAGAAGAATACCCGGCAGTCAGATAAAGGCCAGGCTCAGGGAGATATCAGCGGCGGAAGGTATAGACATCGCTCCCGAGGCTTTAAGTCTCATCGCCAGGGCGGCGGATGGAAGCATGCGGGACTCACTCACAATACTTGACCAGATTTCTTCTTTTTCTTCAGGGATAACAGAGGAAAACATCAAGACCCTCCTGGGAATCGCCGACTTCAGCATGCTTTCGAGGATTTCAAAAGCGGTAATCAGCGGAAACAGGGCCGAGATACTTGATGCCGTGAATCTGCTTTCAGAGCAGGGCGCTGACATAAGGTCATTCGCCAGGGAGCTTGTTCAGTTCTTCAGAAACCTTCTCGTATCGAGCGTGGTCCGGAAACCGGAAGATATCCTTGACCTCGGCGATGAGGAGCTGACCGCTGTCAGTGATATTGTATCAGGGTCGTCCGAGGACCAGCTCACACTGATGCTTTCAGAGATAATGAAGGCTGAGACCGAGGTGAGGAACTCTTCATCCCCCAGGCTGGCGCTGGAGATGGCGCTTATGAGGGCCAGTTTCCTCAGCGCCATGAAACCCATTAAGGAGATAATCGAAAATATAGACAGGTACGGCAGAGACTTTGCGGGACGGATACCGGATAGCCCGGCTGTAGATACCGTGGATACCGTTGCCGTGGAACAGCCCGTGAATATACCGCTGGAGACAGAGCCGGTGGGAAAAGGGCCTGTTGAGGAGGAGAGGCCGGAAATTGAGAATGAAGAAACAGCCATGGAAACAGACCTGGAGACGGAAGTAGAAGGCCCTTCAGACGCAGGGACTCCCGTCGAAAATGTCGCGTCCGGGGGAAATGACATATCATATTTCTGGAAGAAGACACTCGAGAAGATAGACGCTCCTCTGGCCTCAAAGATTTCACAGGCGGAATTTGCGTTTAAGGATGATGAACTCACGCTTAACCTTAACGGAGGGCAGGCGGTATTTGAGGATTCCATAAGAAAAAAACTGGAATCGATAGAGCAGATATTATCCGAGGTGTCAGGGAGCCGGATCAAAATAAAGCTGGCGACATCGAAGAAAAAGAGTCCGCGCAGGAAGGCCCTGAAAGAAAAGATTATGAACGAGCCTCTTATCAAGGAGACACTGGAACTGTTTGAAGGGAGGATCGTGGATATATTACCAATAGAGGAGTCGGCAAATACAAAAAACGGAGGAAATCATGTCTAAAAAAATGCTAGGGGATATGATGCGCCAGGCGCAGAAGCTGCAGGAAGAGATGATGAAAACACAGGAAGAGGCCAAGAAAAAGACTGCCGAGGCAACGGCGGGCGGGGGCATGGTGACGGTTGTGGCAAGCGGCGCAGGTGAACTCGTATCCATAAGTATAGAAAAAGATGTTGTAAACCCGGAGGATGTAGAGATGCTCCAGGACCTCATACTGGCGGCATCAAACGAGGCGTTGAGAAGGGCGCAGGAACTGGTAAATGAGGAGATGTCAAAGCTTACCGGCGGATTACAGGTCCCGGGACTCGGCAACCTGGGAAATATGTTCGGGAAATAATGCCCTCAACAAATGCACGGAATTATAGATGACCTTATAAATGAACTGACTCGCCTTCCCGGCATCGGCAGGAAGACTGCTCAACGGCTTGCTTTTTTTATCCTCTCGATGCCTGACCAGGAAGCCCTGTCCCTGTCGAAGGCCATAGAAAAGGTGAAAGAAAAGGCGAGGTTCTGCAGCATCTGCTTTAATATCACAGAAAACGCAATATGTGAGATATGCAGCGATGATTCACGCGACAGAAGCAAGTTGTGCGTGGTTGAAGAGCCGAGCAACATACTGGTTATCGAGAGGGTGAGGGATTTTCACTCTCCTTACCATGTCCTTCTCGGCTCACTGTCGCCTATAGACGGAATAACGCCGGAGAGATTGAAGATAAAGGAACTTGTCGGGAGAATAAGAGACAGTGAGGTACAGGAAGTAATTATCGCCACAAATCCGAATACAAAGGGAGAGATAACCGCCCAGTATCTCAAGGAAGTGCTTGCCCCGTTGGGCGTGAAAATAAGCCGTATCGCCTATGGCCTTCCGATGGGAAGCGACATAGAATTCGCCGATGAGGTGACGCTCGGAAAGGCGCTTGAGGGCCGCCGGGAGATATAATATCCGGACCAACCCTGCCATAATTTTTGTAATACTGTCAGGTGCAATATAACCCCTCTGCTGCTTCCCACTGTGCCCGGTGCTCTTTTTTACCTGATACTGGCGCCGTGGGTTAATAAAATTTGCAAGACCCCCCTGCCATCTTTTACGATTAAATATGAGTAAACATACTTACAGGATTCTCGAATTCGATAAAGTCCTCGGAATGGCTGCGGCATTCGCGTTTACAGCGCCCGGGAGGACTTTAATTAAAAAAATAAGACCCCTTAAGGATATCGATGAAATAAGGCGGCAGTCCGGCCTTGTTTCCGAGTGCCGCGGATTTCTGGCTGAAGAGCGGTTTCCTATAGTGCATTTTGAGGACCTCTCCTCAGTCTTCAGAAGAGTCAGACCTGCCGGCGCTCTGCTTGAACCCCTGGAATTGAGGTCATTCCTTCCGCTGTTTTCGTCCGCGCTGAATCTCAGAATATTGACTAATAACCCTGAATACCCCGGCCTCGGCGTGGTTGTATCACGGCTTACGACCCATCCCAGGCTGAAAAGCTCGATTCAAACCTCTATAGGCAGGGAAGGGGAGATAAAGGATGAGGCATCGCCGGAACTTTCTCATATCCGCAAGAGTATCAGGTCCGGTGAAAATAAGATCAAAAGGATTCTGGAGGGGATGTTAAAAAGGAAGGACCTTGCGCCGTACCTTCAGGATTTTTATCTGGCCGAAAGAAACAACAGGTGGGTGATCCCGGTAAAAAGGGACTCAAAAAGGAATGTGCCGGGCATAGTTCATGACATCTCCAATACAGGTGAGACGATCTACGTGGAACCCTATTCGATCCAGCTCCCCGGTATGGAGCTTGAATCTTACAGGGCGGAGGAGAAGCTTGAGGAGTACAGGGTCCTCAGGAGGCTTACAGCTCTTTTAAGGGAACACATCCATGAAATTGAAGAGGATTATCATATCGTTGCCGGGTTGGACGCACTGCAGGCGGTTGCGGAGTTTTCCGGACAGATGGCGATGTCGCCTCCTGAAATAAATAAAAGGGGACATCTGAAGATCGTCAATGGGCGGCACCCGCTTCTATGGAAAATCCTGAGGGGGAAAAACCGCGAAGCAGGTATCATGCCCCTTGACCTGGAACTGGGAGGAGAGCATTCATGCCTGGTTATTACCGGTTCAAATGCAGGGGGCAAGACAGTCGCCCTGAAGACAACCGGCGTGTTGACCCTCATGGCGCTTTCCGGTATGCACATTCCGGCCGGGGCAGGCACAACAGTGCCCTTCCTTGAGAGCGTTCTTGCCGACATCGGAGATGAACAATCCATCGAACAGGACCTCTCGACTTTTTCCGCCCATATTAAGCGCATTTCTGAGATTATCCGGCAGAGCAGCGCCGAAACGCTGATCATAATTGATGAGTTCGGAACAGGGACAGACCCGGAGCAGGGAGGATCATTATCCTGCGCGATCCTGAGAAGGCTGAAACAACGGGGCGCCCTGACTCTGATATCCACGCATCTCGGTATGCTCAAGGCGTTTGCTCACTCGGAACCGGGTCTGATAAACAGCTCCATGGAAATGGAGGAGATTGTCTCCGGTGACGGTTCAACGTACAGGCCCACATATAAACTTGTCATGGGTGAGCCCGGCATGTCGCATGCCTTTGAAATCGCGGAGTCACTCGGTCTGGATGAAGACGTCATCAGGGAGGCCAGGGAGTTTATGTCGAACGAGGGCGCTGCGCTTGAATCACTCATCTCCGAACTCAAACGGAAAACCGGTGAACTCGGCGATAAACTTAAAGAGAATAAAAGGCTTGCGCAGGAAACCGGCCATCTCAGGTCATACCTGAAAGAGGAACTTGCGATGATCAGGTCAATGAAAAAGGATATACTTGCGAAGGCGGGCGAACAGGCCGAAGAAATCGTCATGAAGACCAGGAAAGAGGCCCGGGATATCATCAGGACACTGAAAGATTCCACTGCCCCGGAGACCGGAAAGGTCATAAATCACCTCGACAGGAAGCTTGTGGAACTGAAAAAGGTCCGCAAACCGCGTTCTCCTGAAAAGATTCAGCGGGTCAATAAAGTCAGTGAAGGACAGCGCGTATTTATCAACAACCTGGGAACAGACGGCATTGTCCATTCAGTAAATGAGAAATCCCGGAGGTGCAATGTGCTGGTTAACGGGAAAAAGTTTGAGGTCTCCCTGAACGACCTTTCCGAGCCGGCCGTCAAGCCGCCACATGCTTCTTCAGAAGGATCCGGAGCAGGCATCTACCGGTATACTACCGGAAACACTGAGCTCTCTGCTGAACTGAACGTGATAGGCCGGAGGGTTGACCCTGCTCTCTCGCTTGTCGAGCGATACCTGAATGACGCTTCGTTATCGGGCCTTAAACGCGTGAAGATAATTCACGGAATAGGCGCCGGCAGACTCTCCCGGGCGATAAGAGATTATCTGAAGGATCATCCCCTCGTTGAAAGTTCGGCAAAGGGCGATGAAGGTGAAGGTGGAGGGGCTGTGACAGTGGTCTTTCTCTGATATTCGGCAGGAATTCTCCTGCCGTGGGCCTTTACTTCATTAAGTCTAAAATCGTAAAATAAAAAGTTGAATGTAGTGGTTCTGAATTAAATAATTACGGGGATTAGGAAAGATGAAGACAATAGTATGTATCAAACAGGTGCCTGACACCGCCGAAGTCAGGATAAACCCTGAAACAAACACACTCATGAGGGATGGTGTGCCGAGCATCATAAACCCTTATGACATGCACGCCATTGAGGCAGGCCTCTATATAAAGGAAAAAACCGGCGGCAGTGTTACTGTGCTTACAATGGGGCCGCCCCAGGCGGAGGACGCGCTCAGATACGCGATATCCATGGGTGTTGATGACGCCGTGCTCCTTACCGACAGGGCGTTCGCAGGCTCTGACACATGCGCGACGGCATACATTCTGTCAAAGGCGATAGAACGGCTCGGAGTAGACATAATAATCTGCGGGAAACAGGCGATCGATGGCGATACAGCCCAGGTCGGGCCTGAGATCGCGGAGTTTCTGGATATGCCGCATATAGCTTATATACGTAAATTTGATGATATAAAAGATAACAGTATAGTCGTCCAGAGATTGATGGACGAAGGGTATGATGTGGTGGAATCATCCCTGCCTGTGCTTCTCACCGTGGTAAGGGAACTGAACGACCCCAGGATGCCTTCGTTAAAGGGAAAGATCGCAGCCAAAAAGGCCGAGGTGAAAAAGATGTCCGCGTCTGATATCGGGGCAGGTGAAGACGATATCGGGCTGAAGGGCTCGCCGACCCAGGTCAGAGATATCTTTGCGCCCGGCACGACAAAGGACAGGAAGATACTGGAAGGCGCCGCGGAAGAGCAGGTCGACCTCTTATTAAAGGAACTTACGGAGCTGAAATGTTTATAAGGATACAGAAAGATAAATGTTCCGGATGTGAAACGTGCATTGATTCATGTCCGTATGACGCCATCGTCATGAAAGACGGAAAGGCGGAGATCAATGAACTATGCCAGATCTGCAGCGTCTGCCTGAGCGTCTGTCCCGAAGGCGCGATAGCCGCGATAGAAGAGGATTCGGACAAAAAAGAAAAGGGACAGGGCGCAGGTGTCTGGGTCTTTGCCGAACATAGGGACGGCAGGCTCGCCGATGTCTCTCTGGAACTGCTGGGAGTGGGCGGAATGCTTGCTGAAAAACGGGGCGCTGAACTATCGGCGGTCCTTTTCGGCTCAACGGAAAAAGAGGCGGAAGAACTCATAAAATGGGGTGCGGACAGAGTGTACCACTGCACCGCTGAAATATTCAGCAGATTCAATGACGAGGCTTATTCCAGGCTGCTTTCAGATTTAATCAGGCAATACAGACCGGAAATAGTACTCGCCGGCGCTACACCGGCCGGAAGGTCGTTTATCCCGAGAGTCGCGGCAAGATTACGGACAGGCCTTACCGCCGACTGTACGTCACTTGACATAGACAGTGAAACCGGCAACCTTCTTCAGGTCCGGCCTGCTTTTGGCGGAAATATAATGGCGGCAATCCTCTGTCCTCATACCAGACCGCAGATGGCGACAGTGAGGCCGCGGGTCATGAAGCGGTCGGAATATGACAGCGGCAGGAAAGGTGCGATTATACAGGTGACCGCCGATAACATTACATCACGGACCAATGTGATAGAGACTGTCAAAGAGGTTTCCGGGGTTGCCTTAAACCTTCAGGAGGCGAATATAATAGTTGCCGGCGGAAGAGGAACCGATGGCCAAAAAGGTTTTGATCTGCTCTTTGAACTTGCCGGGGTGCTTGATGCTTCTGTTGCGGCCTCAAGGGCGGCGGTTGACGAGGGCTGGATACCCTACAGGCACCAGGTGGGACAGACCGGAAAAACAGTAGGCCCCAAATTATATATAGCATGCGGCATATCCGGCGCGGTGCAGCACCTCGTCGGCATGCAGTCTTCGGATATAATCGTGGCGATAAACAAAAACCCTGATGCCCCGATATTTAATGTGGCCAATTACTGCATACCCGGCGACCTGTTTGAGATTGTTCCGATGCTTACAAAAAAACTGAAAGAGGTAAAAGGACTGTGAAGATAGCATTCGTATTTCCGGGCCAGGGTTCGCAGTATGTCGGCATGGGCAGGCAACTCTGGAATGATTTCGAAGAAGTTAAAACCCTGTATAAAGAGGCATCCGAAGCACTCGGATATGACATAAAAGAACTTAGTTTTAATGGCCCCCTTGAAGAGCTCAACAAGACGTTCAGGACCCAGCCCTGCATTTTGACGGCAAGTATCGCCGCGTACAGGGTGCTGACATCAAAAGGGGTCTTTCCGTATGTTGTGGCCGGCCACAGCCTTGGAGAATACTCCGCAATTGTCGCCGCAGACGTTCTCCCCTTTAAAGCGGCGGTAAAACTTACCGAAAAAAGAGGAAAGTTTATGCAGGAATCAGTGCCTGAGGGAAAGGGGCTTATGGCGGCTGTTATTGGATTGGACAGGAACAGCGTGGATGAAGTATGTCTTAACGTTAAGACGGGCTATGTTTCGCCGGCGAACTACAATTGCCCCGGTCAGATTGTGATCGCGGGTGATAGAACAGCGGTGGAAGACGCTATGAAACTCGCCAAAATCGCCGGCGCGAAAAGGGTGATGCCGCTTGCGGTCAGCGCGCCTTCACATTGCACATTAATGGTTGAGGCGTCCGACAGGCTGGCGGAGCTTCTCAATACAATCGAATTCCGTAATTCCGGTGTCTCTGTTGTAAACAATGCGGACGCGATGTTCCTGAACAACGCGGAAAAAATAAAATTATCACTCATCAAACAGCTGAACAGCCCGCTGTTATGGGAAGACTCGATCAGGAATATCGTTGAAAACGGCATAAGTACGTTTATTGAAGTCGGACCGGGGAAAACCCTCTCGGGCCTTATTAAAAGAATAGAACCGTCGGCGAGACTGTTTAATGTCGAAGATACCGATAGCCTTAATAAGACACTGAAGGAATTGAGAAGCTGAGATTTTAATCCGGTTGTTATACCAGGGGATATTCGGAGACAAAGTGAAAAATCATAGTTGATACTAATCCTGACCTTTATCACTTGAAACTTTGCATGAGAATTAAGGAGGCTTTATGTCGGAACAGGAAAGTTTATATGATGTGATAATTATAGGCGGAGGTCCTGCCGGACTGTCTGCGGCGCAGTATGCTTCAAGGTCGAAATTAAAGACGTTGGTTCTGGATAAGTCCGCGGCGGCAGGGGCCCTTGCGTATGCAAGCATTATCGAGAACTACCCGGGACTGACAAGCCCGATGACCGGGAAAGAACTCCTTGATGTCTTCAAACAGCAGGCGCTTAACTTCGGAGCGGAATATATCGAATCACAGATTATAGGCGTAAAACTTGATTCGGACATTAAAGAGGTCTTTACCGTCGACAGCAGCTACAAAGGAAAGGCCGTAATTATCGCGACAGGCTCGATGGGAAGAAAACCGACGATAGAAGGCGAAGCCGGGTTCCTGGGCAGGGGCGTAAGTTACTGTGCCGTATGTGATGCCGCGTTTTTTAAGGGCAAGACCGTCTGTGTCATAGGCAATTCGGAAGAGGCGGTGAAAGAGGCGGGTTTTTTAACAAAATTCGCCGGGACGGTCTATCTGATATCTCCCACCCCAAAATTAAAAGTCGATGACCACCCTGCTCTTCATGAAAAAAATCTCAAAGTAATCCCGGAAAGCTTTGTGAAGTCAATCGAGGGGACGGATACGGTTGAGAAGATAAGAATAATGGATTCCAGTAAAAAAGAGTCGGAGATTCCCTTGTCCGGTGTCTTTGTATACATGCATGGCAGCAAGCCGATTGTGGATTTTCTGTACGGCTCGGTTGAACTGACGGAGGAAGAATGTATTCAGACAAACCGTATGATGGAGACCGCGACGTCGGGAGTCTTTGCCGCTGGAGATGTAATCTGTACTGAGATCAGGCAGGTTGTGACCGCTGCTTCCAATGGATGTGTCGCAGCGCTTTCAGCGGAAAAATACATACACCACAGAAAAAGACACAAGCACGACTGGGGGAAGTGAGAAGCCGGTTCTACTCACGCACGCTTTGCTGATAGTCCATGATTGGTGCGTTATGAATTTGACAGATGCCGGATTTTATGCTTTAATATCACCGCCTTTAAAAATAGTCCCGTGAGGCTGAAAAGGCAAAGGAGACAGCGTGAGCTGCAATCTGAAAAACATATCTATACCAGGCCTTCCCGATTACGTCGGGGGAAGGTTTTTACATTACTCTTATCAACTGCAACTCCGGACAGAGTATAACGGACCGAATATCCCGGGGTGTGTGAAAAATCCCTCAGCCCCTTTTTCATATGTTAATGGAGCGAATATACATGTCTAAAGAGATTCTTGATAAAAAGGACATTGAACGTATAATCGCCAGAATGTCTCACGAAATAATCGAAAAGAACAAGGGCGTAGGGTCAATCTGCCTTGTCGGAATTCAGAAGCGCGGTGTTCATATAGCAAAAAGAATCGCCATGAAGCTGAAGGAGATAGAGGGCGTGGACGTACCTGTCGGCATGCTTGATATAGCCCTTTACAGGGATGATATAAATGTGAGGAAGAAACAGCCTCTTGTCAGAAGGACGGAAGTGCCGTGTCAGATCAGCGACCGGAATGTCGTGCTGGTCGATGATGTGCTCTTCACCGGCAGGTCCATACGGGCGGCCATGGATGCTCTTATGGACTTTGGAAGACCGGCCACTATTCAACTTGCCGTACTCGTCGACAGGGGGCACAGGGAACTGCCGATCAAAGCGGATTTTGTGGGCAAGAACATCCCTACCCTGATTTCGGAGACGGTCAATGTCCAGCTTGAAGAAGACGGTATGGCGGACAAGGTGTGTCTGAATGAGCCTTAAGTCCCGTGACCTGATTGGCATAAAGGAGCTTGAGCCTGGAGACATTGAGCTTGTCCTCGATACCGCCGCCGGATTCAAGGATGTCCTTGGCAGGGATATTAAAAAGGTGCCGGCGTTGCGCGGAAGGACGGTTGTGAACCTCTTTTACGAGCCTTCCACCAGGACAAGGACGTCGTTCGAACTCGCGGCAAAAAGGCTGAGCACCGACGTGATCAATTTCTCCGTATCCACAAGCAGTGTTGTAAAAGGAGAAACCCTGAGAGATACAGCCATGAATATTCAGGCGCTCGGAGCTGATTTTATTATAGTAAGACATTCATGCGCCGGTACGGCCCACTTTCTGGCGAAGAATTTAAATGCTTCCGTCATCAACGCCGGAGACGGGACGAATGAGCACCCGACACAGGCATTGCTCGACCTCTTCACAATAAAAGAGGCAAAGGGCGGTATCAGTGGGCTCAATGTCGCGATTGTTGGTGATGTCCTTCATAGCAGGGTTGCCAAATCGAATATATACGCCTTGAAAAAACTGGGCGCTAGAGTCAGGCTGATCGGCCCGCCCACACTGATCCCGGCATACATGAAAGAACTTGGAGTTGAGTTATATACGGATATGAACGAGGGGCTGAAAGACGTCGATATTATAATGATGCTGAGGATCCAGATGGAGAGACAGGGGAAGGGTTTTTTCCCTTCGACCGACGAATATTTCAGAAACTGGGGGCTGACGTCAGAGCGGATTTCCAGGGCGAAAAAGGACGTGATTGTGATGCATCCCGGACCGATGAACAGAGGCGTTGAGATCTCTTCGGATGTGGCTGACGGAAGGATGTCGGTCATTCTGGAGCAGGTTACAAACGGACTTGCGGTGAGGATGGCGGTCCTTTACCTGCTTTCGGGGGTAAAGGCATGAAGCTTTTAATAAAAAACGGGCATGTGATCGACCCGTCCCAGGGGATTGATGAGACGGCGGACATATTAATAGAAGATGGAAAGATAAAGGAAATCTCGGGCCGCGGGGAACCAGCCGGCGGCATGAAGGAAAACGAATCCGGAATGAAGACAGGGGAACGCGGCGTTATCGATGCCGGGGGGCTTATTGTAATGCCCGGTCTTGTTGATATTCATGTGCATTTTAGAGAGCCGGGGTTCGAATATAAGGAGACGATAAAGTCAGGCGCCGGGGCGGCGATACGGGGCGGGATAACATCCGTATGCTGTATGCCGAACACAAATCCGGTCAACGATAATTCCAGCATAACCCAGTTCATACTGAAGAAGGCGGCCATGGAAGGTATTTGCAATATATACCCTGTCGGCTGCATAACAAAGGGCCAGAAAGGCAGGGAGCTTGCCGAGATGACCATGATGCACGAGGCCGGATGCGTCGCCTTCTCGGATGACGGAAGGCCTGTTGAGGACAGCCTGATGATGAGGAGGGCGCTCGAATACTCGAGGGTGTTCGATGCGCCGGTAATCTCGCATTGCGAGGACCTGATGCTTGCGGCCGGGGGTGTCATGAACGAGGGCCTGCTGTCGGTCCTGCTCGGATTGAAAGGCGTGCCTGCCCAGGCTGAAGAGATAATGGTAGCGCGGGACATAGCCCTTGCCGAACTGACGGGCGGCAGATTGCATCTGGCCCATGTCTCGACAAAGGGGTCCGTGGAATTAATCAGGGCCGCTAAAAAGAGAGGTGTCGCCGCTATCTCCGCCGAGACATGTCCCCATTATTTCAGTATTACCGAGGAAGCCGTGCGTGGTTACAATACAAACGCAAAGGTGAATCCGCCCCTGAGAGGAAGAGAAGACCTTGAGGCGATAAAAAAAGGGCTGGCCGATGGTACAATAGACGTCATTGTGACGGACCATGCCCCTCATCATATGGATGAGAAGGTCAGGGAATTCGACCTTGCGCCTCCCGGGATCTCCGGACTTGAAACGTCGGTCGGCTTAAGCATGAAGCTTGTTGATGAAGGAGTTCTGACGTTGAAACAGCTGGTCGAGAAGATGGCGCTTAATCCGGCCGGGATAGTCGGGATACGGAAGGGCTCGATAAAACCCGGCTATGACGCGGACATCTGCATTATAGACACTGAAAGGGAATACAGGGTCGATGCGGCGGGATTCAGCTCAAAAGGAAGAAATACACCATTTGATAAATGGGATTTAAAGGGTAAGCCGGTGATAACAATATGCAAAGGAGTGGTGAATGAACTGTCCTGATAAGATTTTATTCCACGGAGGCGGGACTCCGGCCCGGGCGAGAGGAATAAGACAGGATATGACCTGGAAAATCTGGAGGCTGAATGAATAAGGCATTATTGGTTCTTGCGGACGGCACTGTGTTTGAAGGTGAAACCTTCGGCGCTGAAGGCGAGACAACAGGAGAAGTGGTCTTTAATACCTCGATGACCGGCTATCAGGAAATCCTGACGGACCCTTCCTATAAGGGCCAGATAGTCACAATGACATATACTCAGATCGGCAATTACGGTATAAATGAAGAAGATATAGAGTCTGACGGGGGAATAAGGGCGGAGGGTTTTGTGGTAAAAGAGGCGTGTGATTTTCCGAGTAACCAGCGTTCAACCGGAAGCATCGTCGAGTACATGAAAAAATACAGCATAGTCGGAATCCAGGGCATCGATACCAGGGCTTTGACTGTGCACCTGAGAAATCACGGCGCCCAGATGGGGATTATATCCACTCTTGAGCAGAATCCGTCGGTCCTTCTTGAAAAGGTCAGGGCGCATCCCGGGATATCGGCGCTGGACCTGGTGGGAGATGTGACGGCGAAAGAACCGTATTCCTGGAGCGAAGGTGTCTGGAGGTGGCGGCCGGCATCAGGCGGAGAAAAATCCGTTGCCGGCAACTCAACCTTCCGCCGGTGGAAGGTGGTCGTTTATGATTTTGGCGTCAAATACAATATTCTCAGGAATCTTTATGAAGCGGGATTTGATATAACCGTTGTTCCGGCGCGGACACCCGCAGGGACGGTGCTTGAGATGGACCCCGACGGGATAATTCTCAGCAACGGCCCCGGAGATCCGGAGGCCGTTTCATACGGGATTGAGAACACCAGAAAGCTCTTTGGCAAAAAACCTGTTTTTGGTATCTGTCTCGGACACCAGATACTTGGACTCGCCATGGGTGGCAGGACATACAAACTCAAATTCGGCCATCACGGAGGTAACCATCCGGTCAAGGACCTGACGACGGACAAGGTTGAGATAACTTCACAGAACCATAATTACTGTGTCGATGTAAAGAGCCTTAATGGACAGGTGAAACTGACCCATCTGAATCTGTACGATGGCACAGAAGAGGGGATGGTCCATGTTGATCTCCCGATATTCTCGGTGCAGCATCATCCCGAGGGCGGGCCGGGACCGAACGACTCCGCGCATCTGTTCGACAGGTTCAGGAAGATGATAGAAAACGGTGCAGCTTGAAACTGGATAATTCATGTGATGAAAAATACACCCTGCGCAGGGAAGGTGATTCCCTTGTCTTCATCACATCATCATACCGGGCCGAAAGGGGCAGTGTTCTGCACAGGGATATCTATAACAGGGAATTCGCCTCGCTTCTTGCGTCAATGGCTGTTTCGGGGCTGATTTATACAGTGCTTTTTTATATTTCAGACAATGCGATACTTATATACGTAATAATAGCCGCTGTCCTTCCGGCCGGGTTCCTGCTGTTCAGGAGTTTTGTTTTTAAGTCCGGAGCTCTGGAGATTGTTTTTAATAATCTTACGGGCGTGGCGGAGCTTGGTCTGGTGAGACTTGCTGGAAAAAAGAGGGAGACCTTCCCTGTTAAGAATATTGTGGATGTCGGTGTGGAAGAGATGAGGATAGAGGTCGAAAATCCCGATGGAGTGGATTTTGTTAAGAAGATCTCCCTTCAGCACGGGATGGTCATGCCGGGTTTTGGCGAAAGGAGATCGCTTTATATATTAAAGCTGATTTTTTCCGACGGCACGGACAGAATCATCCATGTCGGCGATGATCCGCGGGATGTAATTTCAGTCCAGGCTGAAATAAAGGAATTTCTGAAAATTAAATAGACCGAAGAGGTGACTTTGCCGAAAAGAGAAGACATTAAGAGCATACTTATTATTGGTTCCGGCCCGATTGTGATCGGCCAGGCCTGCGAGTTTGATTACTCGGGCACACAGGCCTGCAAGGCATTAAGAGATGAGGGGTACAGGGTTGTGCTAGTGAATTCGAATCCCGCTACGATAATGACTGACCCCGAGACAGCGGATTCAACTTATATAGAACCACTTACCCCGGAAGTGCTTGAGATGATCATAGAGAAGGAGCGGCCTGATGCGGTGTTGCCTACAATGGGAGGGCAGACCGCCCTGAATCTTACCGTCAAACTCTCGGAACTGGGCGTCTTCGAAAAGTATAACGTTGAACTGATAGGTGCCCGGCTCGATGCGATAAAAAAGGCTGAAGACAGGGAGACTTTCAAGGAGGCGATGGCTGAAATCGGGCTGGATGTGCCTAAAAGCGCCGCTGTTATGACCGTCAAAGAGGGCCTTGAGGCGGTGGACGATCTGGGTTTTCCGACAATACTCAGACCAGCGTATACACTCGGAGGGACCGGCGGGGGCATCGCGTACAATATCGAGGAATTTATTGACCTGCTGGACAAGGGGCTGAAGCTGAGTCCGGTTGGACAGGTGCTTATCGAGGAATCCGCCCTCGGGTGGAAGGAATACGAACTGGAGGTGATGCGTGATCAGATGGACAACGTTGTCATCGTATGTTCGATAGAGAACTTTGATCCGATGGGAATACATACTGGTGATTCTATCACGGTCGCCCCCGCGCAGACACTTACAGACAGGGAATACCAGCGCATGAGAGACGCCTCCATAGCGATTATACGTAAAATCGGGGTGGACACGGGCGGCTCCAACATACAGTTTGCCGTGAACCCGGAAGATGGCAGGATGGTCATCGTGGAGATGAACCCGAGGGTTTCGAGAAGCTCCGCGCTTGCATCGAAGGCAACGGGTTTCCCCATAGCAAAGATAGCGGCCAAGCTGGCGGTGGGTATGAACCTCGACGAGATAAAAAATGACATAACAAGGGAGACCCCGGCGTCTTTTGAGCCTTCGATAGATTATGTGGTTACAAAATTCCCCAGGTTCGCGTTCCCGAAATTCCCCGAGGCTGACCCGGTGCTCACCACACAGATGAAATCCGTAGGCGAGGTGATGTCCATCGGCAGGACGTTCAGGGAATCACTGCAGAAGGCGCTGAGGAGTCTTGAGACAGGGAACTATGGACTGGAGGAAGTTGATAGCGACCCGGAGAAAATCAGGACGAATTTAAGAATACCGGGAGTGCGAAGGCTCTGGTATATCGCCCAGGCGATACGGACCGGCCTGACGGTTGATAAAATTTACGAATACACACGTATAGATCCATGGTTTCTGAATAATGTAAAGCAGCTTGTAGAGATGGAGGAGAGGATAAAGCAGTCAGAATTGAACGACGTGCTGAGAGAAGCGAAAGAGAACGGTTTTTCCGACAGAAGGATTGCCCAGCTGCTCAATCTCGAAGAGATGGAGATCAGAAGGCTCAGAAAAGAACATAATATTCTTCCCGTGTACAAAATGGTGGACACATGCGCCGCTGAATTCGCCGCCTACACACCATACCTTTATTCGACATATGAAAGACCTTTCTACCGGTTGACAGACGACACCGGGTCCGGATCCGCGACATCACCCGAGGCCGCCTGTGAGGCGAATCCGACAGACAGGAAGAAGATAATCATTCTGGGGTCCGGGCCAAACAGGATCGGACAGGGCATAGAGTTTGATTACTGCTGCGTGCACGCCGTTTTTGCGCTGGAAGAACTGGGATACGAGACAATAATGGTCAACTGCAATCCCGAAACCGTCAGTACGGACTACGATACGTCCGACAGGCTTTATTTTGAGCCGCTAACGATAGAAGACGTCCTGAATATAATCGAGATAGAAAATCCGTATGGGATCATAGTACAGTTTGGGGGGCAGACGCCGCTTAAGCTTGCAGTGCCGCTCGAAAAAGAGGGTATAAGGATTCTGGGAACATCCCCCGATTCTATAGACCGGGCCGAGGACAGGAAGAGGTTCAAGAAACTTATTCATAAGCTCCACCTCCGCCAGCCCGAGAGCGATACGGCGCTGTCCTTTGCGGAAGCACGGGAAGTCGCGAGCAGGATAGGCTATCCCGTGATGGTAAGGCCTTCTTATGTCCTGGGAGGAAAGGCGATGGAGATAGTTTACGATGAGGCCACTCTGCAGGACTACATGCAGCGCGCTGTTAAGGCTTCGCCCGAACATCCGATTCTTATCGACAAGTATCTGAACGATGCGATAGAGGTTGATGTCGATGCTGTATCCGACGGTGATGAGGTCGTGGTAGGCGGCGTTATGGAACATATAGAAGAGGCCGGTATTCATTCCGGTGACTCGGCATGCTCTCTGCCGCCATACTCTTTAGACGCGGACATTACCGAGGAAATAAAAAGACAGGCAAGGGCGCTCTCTAAAGAACTCGGCGTTATCGGGCTTATGAATGTCCAGTTCGCCGTCAAGAAAAAAGAGGTGTATATCCTTGAAGTCAATCCGAGGGCATCCAGGACGATACCTTTTGTGAGCAAGGCGACCAGCGTTCCACTTGCGAAGATAGCCGCCAAGGTTATGGCCGGAAAGACACTGAAAGAGCTTGGGGTGACGGAAGAAAGAGATATAAATCATGTTGCCGTAAAAGAGGCTGTCTTCCCGTTCGACAAATTTCCCGGTGTTGATACTATCCTCGGGCCTGAAATGAAGTCAACGGGAGAGGTTATGGGTATAGACGAGGATTTCGGTCGCGCCTATTCAAAAGTGCAGGCGTCATGCAACAACAAAATTCCGCTTTCAGGAAAGATAGTAATAAGCATCCGGGATGAAGATAAGCCGGGCATATGCGATGTCGTACAACGTCTTTATTCTGCGGGCTTTTCGGTCATCGCGACAAGGGGAACCGCTGCCTTTCTCAGTGACAAGGGAATCGAGGTCGAGGTTATAAACAAAGTTGCCGAAGGGCGGCCGCATATAGTGGATTTAATCAAGAACAGGGAGATAACTTTCGTTATAAACACCGTCAGCGGAGCGCAGGCGCAGAAGGATTCGCTCTCGATCAGGCGGAGCGCCCTGCAGTATAGAGTTCCGTACACGACGACAGTCTCCGGTGCGAAGGCTGTTATCAATGCGATCGAGATGGTGAAGAAGAAAAAGATAAGCATCAGGTCGATACAGGATTATCATAAAGACATTGCGCATAAAATATAAAGATTTGTGATAAAATTTAGTCTGAGAAGTTAGTTATGAAATATCCGAGGGAGGTATCGCATGAGTAACCTGGATCCGAGGCTTCCATTGATACAGAATGCCCCTATCGACGGCAAGATCGTACTGGTGCGGTTCGATCATAACGTAGTCAAGGCCGGACAGATAAGAGACCCCTACAGGATTGACAGGACCCTCGGCACACTTTACAACATAGTGGAGAGGGGCGGAAGGCCTATACTCATGACTCATATAGGCAGGCCCAAGGACGCTAAAACAGGGGAAATTACCTGCCGCATGGAAGAGTCGGTAAAGCCTGTAGTAGAGTATCTTCAGCGTAAACTCCATATAAAATTTCATGTCCCTGAATTCCCGATAGCGCCGGGGACCGGCATTGCCGGGATCGACACATCCGTCAACCTGGCGATCCGCGATCTGCGAGAAAGGAGAATAGGAGGGATTTACCTGCCGAATACCCGCTGGTTTCAGGGAGAAGATGCCGATGATGAAAACAGGCGAAAATTCGCGCTGCAACTGGCCGGTCTGGCCGACATATTCATCAACGACGCGTTCGGATCCTGGCAGTCTCATACATCAACCGTTAACATCACAAAACACCTGCCTTCTTACGCCGGTTTTCTTATGCAGCAGGAGATAATAAACCTGGGCATGGTTATCGATCCGAAGAGGCCTTTTATTGCCGTGGTTGCAGGCTCGAAATACGATACCAAGATCAAGCCCCTATACGCGCTTTATGAGAAGGTGGACAAATTGATACTCGGCGGCGTTATATATAATACATACCTGTGCGCCAAATACGGAATAAAAATAGCAGGCGTTACAGAGAGTGACATCGGTCTGGCGCGGGACCTTGTAGAAAAAGACAGGGTAAGGCAGAAGATCATCGAGCTTCCGTATATCGTCGAGTCGGATTCCATCGAAGGCCGGTTCGAAGGCCGGTTCCGGAGGATATCCGTAAAGGACTTCAGGCGTGGTAATGCATACAACTACATATTGGACATTGACCCGGTATCATTCGAGGACAGTCTTGTATACGAAAGCATTTTTCAGGCAAAGACGATATTTGTGAATGCTGTTATGGGGCTTACACCTCATTTCTCCGCCGGGTCCGCGGCGTTGGACAGCACAATTGACCATAACAGCACCGCTATCAAGATGTACGGTGGAGGGGATACGCTGCAGGAGTTCAAGGACCTCTGCCCCGGTCTTTACCTCTCGGTCCTGGATGACGCCCATTATTACTTTTTCACGGGGGGCGGAACTGTTCTTTCGGCGATAGAACAGGGGACGCCTTACGGACTGGGACCGGTCCAGGCGTTGATGGAAAACAGGGAGAAATTCGCCTGATCCGGCGCGGATTCAACAGGCCGGGACACGACTGATTAACCAGGATAAATTAATATATTACCTTAAGGAGGTTTTCTTATGGCATCCATTAAAAGAATCGGAGTTATCACAAGCGGCGGTGACTGCGGCGGGCTCAATGCCGTAATTAAGGGCATCTCCCGAAAGGCATACTCACTGGGAGTTGAATCCGTTGTTATCCCGAATGGATATGCCGGACTTTATAACCTCGTCGATCTTGATGACGTTGTGCTTCTGAATGCCGAAAGAGTTAGCAGGATCGAGGCGTCCCTCGCAGGGTCCGAGGCCGGGCATTCCAGGGTGAAGATCACTAAAATTGACGACCCCAATAAATATGAACGTATTAAACGTGGGCTTGATAAATTCCATATCGACGGTCTTGTGATAAGCGGAGGCGATGATACCGGAAGCGTTGTCGTGGACCTGGCGTCCCGCAATATTCCCTGCGTGCATGTCCCGAAGACAATGGACCTTGACCTCCAGTCCTACAGTGTGGGCGGCGACTCGGCGATCAACAGGATATCCGTTATGACTCGGGACCTGAGGACTACGGGACTGAGCCACAACCGTATTCTTGTTATAGAAGTTTTTGGAAGGTATGTCGGACATACCGCTTTCCGCGGGGGTATCGGAGCCGAGGCGGACTGCATACTGATACCCGAGGTGCCTGTGGATTTTGATGTTGTATACGAACATATGAAGACCACCTATATGGCGAGAGTGGAACGGAGCGACGTGAAGGCTGGAACCTATATCATCGTAGTTTCCGAGGGGATTAAGACCTCCGGGGGAGAGATGCTCTATGATGAATCCGCCGGAGTTGATGCGTTCGGGCATAAGAAGCTCGCCGGCGCGGGGAAGTATGTAAGACAGCAGCTCGAAAAGAGGCTCAAGAATGACCCTGATGTCGAAAAATTCATGAAAAGGACAGGCATGTATGTCCCAGGTGTCTATCTTATACCCGAGGTCAGGGAGGTTACACCCGGCCATCTTGTGCGTTCGGGGCATTCCTCGGCGTTTGACGTCAGCTTCGGGTACAAGGCGGGCGCGGGCGCGGTGCTCCTCTTATTGGAAGGCAAGTTCGCTAACACGGTCGTTAATGTAGAGGGTACAAAAATATTCTATCAGCCGACGGAGGAAGCCATAAAACGCCGTGAAGTGGACACCGAAGAAATAACACTTTTTGAAACTCTCGGTACCTGTTTCGGCAGGAAACCTTCTAAGTTCGAGTATGAATTTGAGGAAATGAAGGGACCGATACCGAGACATGTGTAGTTTTATTCGCACTCCGCGGGCGTTGGCCCGTGGAGTGGATTGTTTATGACCATGATGTTGTTTAAAACCTGTTGTCCCCGCTAAATATGTTTCCGATTGTGCCTAACACGGACCCCTCTCCTTTCATCTGTCCGCCTGTCCTGGGCGCGGAAGCTATGATGCGGTCGGCCAGGCGGCTGAACGGCAGTGACTGCAGCCAGATTGTGCCGGGTCCCGTGAGGTTCGCGAAGAAGAGGCCCTCTCCGCCGAAGAGGGCGGTTTTAATTCCTCCCACAAACTCGATGTCGTAATGCATGCCTGACTGAAAGGCCGCGATGCAGCCTGTGTCGATCCTGATTGTTTCGGAATGATCGAGTCTTTTTTCGACAATTGTCCCGCCCGCATGCACAAAGACATAACCGTCCCCCTGCAGTTTCTGGAGGATAAAACCTTCACCACCAAAGAGGCCCACGCCAAACTTTTTCTGAAAAGCGATCCCTACCGAGACACCCTTTGCGGCGCAGAGAAAGGCGTCTTTCTGGCAGATAAGCTCACCGCCTATCTCAGAGAGGTCCATGGCGATTATCTTGCCGGGATAAGGCGCGCCGAAAGCTACGCGCCGTTTGCCAGCCCCGGCATTGGTAAAGGCCGTCATAAAGAGCGACTCGCCGGTCAGGACCCTCTTGCCCGCGCCGAATATCTTGCCCATTATGCTGTTGGACCGCTCGCTTCCGTCTCCGAAGATCGTCTGCATCTGAATACCCGACTCCATAAACATCATCGCGCCTGCCTCTGCTATGGCTGTCTCATGTGGGTCGAGTTCGATCTCGATAAACTGCATGTCATCTCCAAAAATCTCAAAATCAATATCATGCGATGTCATGAATTTGGCGGGACTTTTTACGCCGAGCTGAAAACCCTTTCTTTTCAGAAACTGAATGAATGCGTCAAAGTCCTTCTCCGGAATATTATACTTATTACAGAGGGCCGCCCGGTCATTCCCGCTGTTATAATCTTCGGTAAACCTTTTGTATCTTTCCGCCAGTTCATCTTTTTTCATAATTAATTCCTTTCCTGTAAATTATAGTGTGTTTCTTTTAATAATTTATCTTCGTGCAATCGGATGGGTCAATTAGTGGTTCCTCTTTGTCCTGCCGGGCGTTAGCCCATGGCAACGACAAAATAATTTTCAAGAGTTTGTGACATGGTGTACAAATTTTATCATAAATAACCGGAACGTTGCATAAAAAACCTTAAAAGAGGTCCGACTTTCAGACAATAAATAGTGTTTGTCTTGAAACTTGCGTTTCTCTATCTGTCATTCCCGTGTTCTGTTGAGCAGGTCGACGCGACTCTCGCCGAGGATTTACATCGAGAATCCAGTACCTTCAATGCCTTCTGGATGCCTGAAGACCCCCGATCAGAGTCGAGGGCGGGCTTCGGGTATGACGAAAATAAAAAATAGCAGTTTATAAACAGACTCTAAATACGAAGTGAGTTCAAGGTTCAAACGGTGACACGATGCAATGGCCGCACTCCGTATGGATATATTCACAGAGGGTCCTGATCTTTGCGGGATGGATGTCCAGGATGGGAAGGGAGTGAAATCAAACAGCATCCGGAAGCTTGCCCCGTTTAATAAGAGCGTCATTATAGACAGGGTCAAGCAGACGGATATGTTCAACGATATCAAATGCCGATATTTGACCAGGGGCGGTCGCAGTGTCAATATAACCATAAGTCATTAAAGAGCCTATCAGGGGATTAATAAGACGTGACGCCAATCCTATACTTCCCAATGAGATAGTAATTAACCCGACATCTCTGTTTTCGATCGTAAAATGGATTAAATCTCTTAAATCGTCCTTATGGTTGGCCTTTACCGCAATTTTCACAAATGTTGCCCCAAGGCTTTTTCCTTTTTTAACGATATCCTTCAGGACATTATCTTTCGGGGT
>JAYWMP010000211.1:0-4859 GCA_035873255.1 Nitrospirota bacterium | reverse complement strand
AGGCCTTTTTTCATTTTTTCGACGCTCTCAAACGACCTGCTTTTTTTGGCGTAAGTCATGAATTTGTCGTATTCCGCCTGATGACAATGCCCGCAGACAGAGGAACCGACATATCCCGGAGTTGTCTTAACGGTTTTTCCGGAGCTGAAAGACGTGGTTATCATGCCCGATATAATCATGATGACAATAGTGAAAAAAAAGATATGTTTTGCGGACCGGGCCATTAGCGCCTCTGGATAAAGGTTAATTTAATTCCGTCCGAAGACCGGATTTACCTGTTTATATTCTCCACCATTATGTGAAAAATTGCAATTAAAGCCGGAAACAGAGAAATAAATAACTGAATAGATCGGCGCGTGATGGATTGAGGACATCACCGGTTGAGAGACGAGCGGTAATGTCATACCGTGACGCGGTAACGAAAAGAAAATACCTGCTAATAGAGTGATGCCGGCATCCACTCAAAAGGGCACAAAAAAGCTGTATTCCCCGATAAAATCACTGAAGCTTTTTACTGTCAGGGTTGATGCTTCTTTTTCAGTGCTTATGGTGTAAAACTTTCTCCCGAGTTTTTTGCCCTTCACCGGCAATATCCTGAGGGAACCCTCCTTCACGGCCCTGAAAACGGCCCATTTTGAGACAAAGGATATCCCCATTCCCGCCTGGACCATCTGGACAACCAGCTCCGGGTTTCCGATGGTCATGGCCACCTTTATATCTCCGGGGTCAATGCTGCTGGCCTTAAGGAATGTCTCTATGAATTCCCTTATGCCCGAACCCTTTTCGGGCAGGATAAAGGGCTGTTCAATTAGACGGGACGGCTCTATGGACCTTTCCGCCGACAGAGGATTTTCATCGGATGCGATCAGCACGATCTCATCCTTTGCAATCACTTCTGAAAATACAGTTGTATTCTTTATGTTGCCTTCAACTATGCCTATATCTATTATGCCGTCGTTCAGGATGTCGATTATTCTTTCGGTGTTCGAGACCGAGACTTCCACCCGCACTTCCGGATATTTTTTCAGAAAATCATAGAATACCGGCGAAAGCAGGTAAGTTGCAACGGTCGGACTGGCTCCGATATGGAGTGGCCCCTTCACCTTTCCGGCAGTACTGTAAACATCATCTTCCATGCGCCTGTATTGAGTGAGAATCCCCTTTGCATGCCTGTAGAAAGCCCTTCCGGCGGGTGTAAGGGAGACGGTCCTGGAATGCCTGCTGATGAGCTTTACTCCCAGCTCATCTTCGAGCTTCTTTATGAGATGGCTCATCGCGGACTGGGTTATAAACTTTGCCTCAGCCGCCCTGGAAAAGCTTTTCATCTCGGCAAGGAGGCAGAATGCCTTTAATCTGTGGTCTTCCATAAGGTTATTGTAAAGGGCCGGGGGGATATTTTCAATGAATGGCCTGACACGGAGGTTTGCATCACATGGTGAAGAACAGATGAGAAAATTCATTAAAGCAATGAATAAAAGGAGTTTGACTTTCAATGTTGATGAGCCTGCCTGCCCGACCCTGTCAATACTGAGATTATAGAAAAATGTCCCGGGATATGACCTGGTGATTTTAAATGTCCGCTCAATATCTTACAAAATATGGGAGGGCCATTAAAGCGACGCCGATCAGAAGCATGAGGAATATGTTCGAGACAAAATATGGAAATACACACAGTACAACACCGGACAGCAGCGCAATACCTCTTTGTTGCCTCTTCCCATACATCAGGTATCCCATACCGATCGAGCCAAACATTACGCCCCACATTATTGATGTCGTGTCCATTGTAATCGAGTTTATCACAGGTAATAGTTGGAGGCAAGTCCGGACCCGGAGTTGGGCGCAACGTAAGCGCCATCCTGGCAATGTTATTGCGCCGTGCTGATGCGTGGAGAAATTTACCATGCAGAAATTGATGGATATAGTTCAACTGTTATGGACGGATTTAGGGGGACGGGCCTTCATTGAACTTTAGATCGCTGTTCTTTTCGGGTCTGAACTTTCTGAATTTTAAACCCGGTCAAAAGTGTGCAGTTTTAATTCTTAATTGACAACATGCAGAAATTACTTGCACTTATGTATACTTTATGTTTATAATCATCAAGTGTTCTCCGATTCGACACCTGCTAAGCCGTGGATCTTTTCTCGCCTCGTAGTAAGCAAATAAAAATATTATGTCCAGGGATCGACCATTTTTAATGTATAGCTGGGCAGATCACAGGATAAAGTTATGTCATTTGAAAATTTGGGCCTTCGTCAGGAAATACTTACAGGAGTTAAATTACAGGGTTATGTTAAGCCCACACCTATTCAGCAGCAAGCCATTCCCGTTATTATGCAGGGCCGCGATATTCTGGCCGGAGCGCAGACGGGTACAGGTAAAACCGCAGCTTTCATGCTGCCTCTTCTGCACCTTTTAACCGAAAGGAAAGCTTCCGCCGGCACTCGTCCCCGGGCGCTCGTTCTTGAACCGACCCGCGAACTTGCGGCGCAGGTTGGTGAAAGCGTCAAGATTTACGGGCGGGGCCTGCGCATACGTTCAACCGTTATTTTCGGCGGCGTTGGCATTAAGCCGCAGATAAAATGTTTACGCCAGGGGGTTGACATCGTCATCGGCACGCCGGGCCGTCTTCTCGATCTTGCCGGTCAAAAAATTCTCGATCTTTCGGGTATCGAAGTGTTGGTTCTTGACGAGGCCGACCGCATGCTGGATATGGGATTCATTCACGATATACGCAAAATTATTCGCCTTGTGCCGAAGAAACGGCAAACCCTGTTTTTTTCCGCGACTTACTCGAAAGAGATCAAGGTGCTGGCGGATACCATTTTATCCAGGCCGGAGTTGGTTGAAGTGACGCGCCGGAATACGTCCCCGGACACAGTGGGGCAGTCTGTTTTTCGCGTGCCGAAGTCCCGCAAGCGGGAATTGCTCTCTCACCTTATCAGAGAAGGCGATTGGAGCCAGGTGCTGGTGTTCACCAGGACCAAGCACGGTGCGAATCGTCTTGCTCAGCAGCTTGAAACGGACGGCATAATGGCGGCGGCCATTCACGGTAATAAAAGCCAGGCCGCGCGGACACGCGCCCTGGCTGATTTCAAATCATGTAAAGTGCGCGCGCTTGTGGCTACGGATATCGCCGCCAGGGGTTTGGATATCGACCGTCTGCCACACGTGGTAAATTACGAATTGCCGCAGGTTGCACAGGACTACGTGCACCGCATCGGCCGCACCGGTCGGGCAGGCTGTACGGGAGAAGCGATTTCCCTCCAGGGGGAGGACGAGGCCAACCTGTTGTCTGCTATCGAGCGGCTGATCAGGAAGGAGATTCCGGTCAACAGTATCGAAGGTTTTTCAATACCTGTCAAAGGTACGGACAAGCGGGATACTGCAGGGATTGAAGCCCACACACGTGGCGGTCGCAGCGGAAATAAAGCCGGCTTCAGGGGTGGAAAATACGGTGATTTCAAAAGCAATAGCAGTGGCGGGAGACGCAGGTCAGCTCATAAACGATAAGATAATTGTCGATATTTCTATCTTTTTTTCTGTCTGATAGTTTTCATTAGCCGGACCAGGGCGGATGATATATCCGCCGGACCCGGCGGGCAGCCCGGTATAATCAGGTCGACCGGAATTACATCGGCTGCTCCGTCATTGACGGCATAGCTGCCTTTATACACGCCACCGTCAATGGCGCAGTCACCGCATGCAACCACAATCCTCGGTTCCGGGATTGCGTCAAAAGTCTTTTTGAGCGCGAGTTCCATCTGCCGGGAAACAGGACCGGTCACCAGCAGCATATCGGCATGTCTCGGCGATGCAACAAAATCAATACCGAATCGCTGGATATCGTAAACAGGATTGATAAGCGCCGTACACTCCCATTCACAGGCATTGCATGACCCCGCGTCCACCTGCCTGATCCTCAATGAGCGGCCAAGGGCGGAGTCGATCCTCCTGCTGGGTGTCAGAGGTTCATCCCCTGTCCGGTCAATCGCCGCGGCCCTATTGCCTGACAGTATGTTATGAAGTATTTTTTTAAGCATCACATATCACATCCTGAATATGAAAGATTGAAGCTTTTGTTGCACAAGGGGAAATCAGGGACCATCTCTCCGTGCACTGCAAACGGGACAGCCGGCCAGTTGCAGAATGAAGGGGAGCGCAGTTTAACCCGGGAAGGTCTCCCTTCGCTGTCGGACATTACAAAGTAAAAAACCGAGCCTCTCGGCGTCTCTGTATATCCGAGTGCTGAAGCCTCAGCGGGAAAGTCCGCAACTTCTACCGCGAGATCTCCGGTGTGGCCGCCCTCAAGTAGTGCGTTGATCATCGATATAGAGCATTCAGCCTCTTCCGCCCGGACCATCATCCTTGCATATACATCACATTTCCCGCTGGTATGCGGCTCGAATTCAAGATGGTCATAAAGGAGATGCGGATGGGCCTTTCTTATATCGTCATTAATGCCCGATGCCCTTGCCGCGACCCCGGTCACGCCAAGCCTCAGGGCGATGTCGTGTGACAGCTTCCCCGTGTTCTCCAGTCGTTCAATGTGTGAAATTGCGCCGAGCAGCAGCTTCATGAATTTCTTGTATTCGACTGTTGTAATGTCTATTGTCTTCATGATATCATCCGCCTTGAGGAAGACGTCACCTGTAACACCCCCGATAATATTTATTCCTCTCAGGTACCTGCTTCCGGTCAGTCTCTCATTAAGCTGTAAAAGTTCTTCCTTGATCACCGCCCCGTAGGAGTTGCCGACCGCCACACCCGTGCCGGCGCACATATTGCCTATGTCCCCGATATGATTATAAAGTCTTTCGAGCTCCAGAAGAATGGTCCTCACGGCCGAGGCCTTTTC
>JAYWMP010000149.1:0-2764 GCA_035873255.1 Nitrospirota bacterium | reverse complement strand
AATATGCCTATTATATGCTTCAATATAACACTTTTCCCTTAACCACTTCCTCCTATGACAACCCTGCTCTCTCCCTTTTCCACGTCCAGATCCAATCCCTTCAAGACATGGTTTTTCCCGAATGATTTATGCAGACCCACTAGCTTTATCATTTAAATAACCAGTTTGAAAGAAAATAATCCGAGATAAGGATTGTCATGGAAGACAGCACAACAGCCCCTGTAGTCGCCTTCCCAACGCCTTCAGCGCCGCCGGAAGTATAAAAGCCCTTGTAACAGCTCACTAAAGCAATAGCAGCGCCAAAGAAACACGCCTTTATCAGCCCGCTATAAATATCGCTGACTTCAAGGTAGTCCCACGTTCTTTTCCAGTAAACAACGGAGCTTGACTTAAACACCCCGACCGTCACCAGGTAACCGCCGAAGATTCCTATCATATCGGCGAATATCGTCAGAGCGGGAAGCATCAGAAGACCCGAAATAAACCTGGGGACAACCAGATATTTCACGGGATTGGTGGCGAGTGTCTCCAGTGCGTCTATCTGTTCGGTCACTCTCATAGTGCCGAGTTCGGCGGCTATAGCGGCCCCCGCCCTTCCAGCCACTATCAGTCCGGTAAGAACCGGCCCCAGCTCCCTTGTCAGTGAGAGGGCCACGACCGTCCCGACATAAGCCTGGGCGCCGAATCTCTGAAAACCTGTATACGTCTGGAGCGCAAATACCATCCCGGTGAAAAAAGCCGTAACGATCACCACAGGAAGTGATTTCACTCCTATTTCCATCATCTGCTTAAAAATATTCCTCACTTCAAAGGGAGGCAGGAAGATCTGTTTTATCACATTAAACAGGAGTAGCAGTATCCGGCCCAACTCTTCCGCAACAGAAATTACTATTTTACCGACCTTTTCGATATATTTAATCAATGGATATATTCCTTCTTCGCCATTCCACCAAGTGATGTAAGAATATCATATGGTATCGTGTCTATCCGTGAAGCAAGCTCCCGGGCCGTTATCACTTCGACACCCTGCCCTCCAAGCAGCACGACTTCATCGCCCCGGGACACGCCTTCAACGCCGGTTACATCTATCATTGTTAAGTCCATGCAGATCCTTCCCGCCACAGGAACCCTTTTCCCCCTGACAATAACTTCCGCATTATTCGAAAACCTGCGGCTATATCCATCTGCGTATCCAACCGGAATAACCGCTATCCTGCTCTCTCTCTTTGTGATGAACGTCCTCCCATAACTCACGGTCGAACCCGCCGGCAGGTTTTTTATGGATAATATCCCTGTTTTGATCTTCATTAAAGGCTTAAGTCCGCTATCGTCCATACAGGGAGAATAGCCATAAAGCATAATTCCAGGACGTACCGCGTCCAGCAAAGAATCCCCGAAAGAAAGGACCGCCCCGGAGTTCGCCATATGAGACATCAGCGAATATCCCAATTTCTCCTGAATATCCTTTTTTATCATCTTAAACAATTCAAGTTGCCGGACACTGAACTTCCCGTCCGGTAAATCAGCCTCTGAAAAATGACTCATGAGCCCTTTAAGCTCAATCCCCTCCATCTCCGAAATCCTGACGGCATCAGAAACCGCGTTGCCGGGATTAAATCCGATCCTTCCCATGCCGGTATCGACCTTTAAATGTACAGCAATTTTCATTCTTCTTTTTTCAGCCTCTCTCGAAAATTCGAGCGCTGTATTTATATCATATATTACGGGAGTAAGTTTATAATCAAAAAAATCTTCGATAGAGGTACAGTCAAAAAGGATGATTATGTCCGCCTCAATGCCTGACTCCCTTAATAGCCTCGCCTCCCCGGTATATGCGACGGCCAAACAGGAAACACCCTCCTCCAGTAATCTTTTCGAAATCCCGACTGAACCATGTCCATAGGCATCCGCCTTGACCACAGCTATAACATACCTGTTCCCGACAATCCGTTTAATAATTTGAAGGTTATTCCGGAGAGCGGAAAGGTCTATCTCGGCTATAGCCCCTCTATTCACCTTTATTATTCTCTTCTTTTCCTTTCTCCCCGGTCGCCTCTTTTTTGGGTGTCACATCAATCTCATCCGGTTCGGTGGTGGCTTTTTTGAAATTTTTAATGGCCTTTCCGAGACCGCTTGCAAGTTCCGGCAGCCTCTTGGCCCCGAAAAGCACAAGGATTATTATCAGGACGATAACAAGTTCCTGTATTCCTAAACCAAGCATTTCGACCTCCTGTTTTTTCTTTCAGTAAGCAGTAAAGAGCTGTTTACTTACTCCTTACTTCTCACTCCTTACGTTTTGATAGTCATCCATCGTATTAATATTAATGAACGACCTGCCGTCAGGGTCGGCGTTAAGTATCTCTTCTTCCTTAATATAGCAGACATTTACATCACGCAGTAAATTCGTCAGGCCGCGCCTGTCTGATTTTATTCTTTCTTCCATCAGTCCCATAATTTTTCCTGAATATATGGCCGGTAACGGCTGCGGCTTATCATTATAAACAGGCACCACCGCATCCTGCCCTTTATAATGCCCGGCAATTACATCAATGACATTACGGTTTATAAAAGGCATATCACACGCCGCAACAAAAATTTCCGGAGCGCCTGAACAGGCAAGAGCGGAGAATATTCCCGACATCGGCCCCCCACGGTCTATTATATCTCCAGTCAGGGGATGTCCCAGATACCAATAAACCTCCGGATTATTGGTGCTTATATATACAGACTTAAAGTAATCCTGAAACAGTTCCGATATTATCTC
>JAYWMP010000122.1:0-5380 GCA_035873255.1 Nitrospirota bacterium | reverse complement strand
TCTCCTTGCGAATCCGGCAATGATTACCAGCATGGGAAAGAGAGCAAGGAATAAGGTTGAGAGTGAATACAATCCGGAGACGCACTGCAGAAAATTAATCGAGGTCTATGAAAAAGCCTGCTCATGACCATGAATTGACATTATTGACAGGATGCTCCGCGGTGTCTCGCATGAAATTCATTAATAACAAGCAGGTAGGAGTAATGAAAAATGCCTTGTCTGCGACACCTTAACGACCTCCGGCGTGGCCAGCCAGCCTTTTTCCAAATTCCGGATTACGTTATGGCTGCATTTATGTAAATCATAATTAAATCCTGTCGTCATTACAAGGATTTTTCAGCGCTTCTGACTGCTGTTTATATAACGTTTAGGTATGGTTAATAACAGAGGCAGGGATCGCCGTCACGCCAGGGATGATCCGGACTTTACTTTTTCCTGATTATTTTGTTTTTTGAATTGAGGAATATTATCTTCGGCTTGAACTTCTTTAATTCATTCTCATCAAAATAGCCATAGGAAAAGATGATGATTCTATCGCCGACGATTCCCTTTCTTGCGGTAGGACCGTTAAGGCATACCTCGCCTGAATTCCTCCTGCCCGGGATTACGTATGTATCCAGCCGTTCCCCATTGTTAAGGTTGCTTATCATCACCTGTTCATAAGGCAGCATACCGACCTTCTCCAGCAAACCTTCATCAATTGTAATACTTCCTTCATAGGCAAGATTGGATTCCGTAACTGTCGCCATATGTATCTTCGACCTCAGTATGCACCTCAGCATAATTCCTCCGACATTTGACTGTTTCGCCAAAATTTTAAAATCCGAACTCTCTTCATTCTATTATCCTTGGGACACGGTAAAATTTATCCGTATGGCCGGGGGCGTTCGCCAGGGCGTCTTCCCTGCTCAGGGATGCCACGGGCATATCTTCCCTGGTTACATTGCTAAGAGAGATCACGTGAGACGTGGGATCAACCTTCCCGGTATCAAGTTCATTAAGCTTCTCCATATAAGTCAGAACACTATCTAACTGTCCGACAAATAGCTCCTTCTCCTCTTCCTCCAGGGATATTCTGGCAAGCCTCGCTAAATGTTCTATCGAAATTTTCACTCTGTTAACTTATATCTTCGTCAGATTGGCCAGTTTCAGTGAAAGCCTTTTCAATCCGATATCCGGAAAATTCACTAAGACCTTCTGGTCTTCACCATCGCCATAACAGTCACGGATAACACCCAGTCCCCAGACGGGATGTTTCACCCTGCAACCTGATGAAAATGGCGGTCTGACTTTCTTTGTCTCGGCTTTCTTTTTGATATGCAGGCCTTTATAATCAATCGTATGCGGTACCGTGACCTTCTCTATCCAGTGGCAGCAATCCTGGGGCACGTCTTTCAGGAACCTTGAGGGTTCCTGTTCCTGTATCTTTGAATACAGCCTCCTCCTTCGGACCCCAGTTAATAACAGGAGGTCTTTAGCTCTTGTCATCCCTACGTACAGAAGCCGCCGTTCTTCGGCCAGTTCATCGTCATTTCCGATAGACTTGAAAATCGGGAGCACTCCCTCCTCCAACCCTGTAACAAAAACAACCGGGAATTCGAGGCCTTTGGCATTGTGCAGAGTCATAAGTGAAATACGGTCCCCGTTGGAAGTCTCGTCAAGGTGAGTCATCAGAGAGACTCTGTCGATGAACTCCTGGATGTCTTTTCCTTCGGCCGAGGCGATCAATTCATTGACATGCTGTTTTTTATCTTCATCCAGCATCTTAAGATAGCCGGTTTTCTCGGCTACGGTCTGCAACATCTCGGAGACGGTATGATATTTTGTGGCAAAAAGTTTTTCTATCATTTTAACAAAACCATGTAATTTCTCTTTTGTCGATGATGCCACGCCGTTGTTGCGAACAAATAATTTTAATGCGTCCAGGAGGCTTATAGACCTTTTTTTGGCCTCGTTTTCGATCTTTGAAAGCGTTGCAGCGCCTATCCCGCGGGGGGGCACATTTATGATGCGCCGAAGACTGATATTATCACCAGGATTAATAATCAGACGGACATAAGCGATGATATCTTTAATCTCCTTCCTGTGGTAAAACCCGCTTCCGCCTATAATATTATAAGGAAGTCCTGCCTCACGGAGAGAATCTTCTATGGCCCTGGCCTGAAGGTTCACCCTGTACAGGATGCCTATATCCCTGTATGGATGGGCATTTTTCAGGAAAAGTTCTTTGATTATTTTGACAATATGCTTTGCTTCATCTTCCTCTGTGTTCAGCCAGCAAAAATGCACCTTCTCGCCGCTGCTCCTGTCTGTCCAGAGTTTCTTTTCATTCCCGTTGTGATTAGATGAAATCACCGCATTGGAAACGTTAAGGATATTCTGTGTCGAGCGA
The DNA here is from genome assembly GCA_035873255.1 of Nitrospirota bacterium. Taxonomy (GTDB): domain Bacteria; phylum Nitrospirota; class Thermodesulfovibrionia; order Thermodesulfovibrionales; family UBA6898; genus JAJRYC01. The sequence goes on along the minus strand of JAYWMP010000122.1, from coordinate 2,988 downwards.
TAATTCCTGTCGAGATTGACAACTTTCGCCCCAGGGAAATCTTTCTCGAATTGCAGGATGTTCTGCACATTGGCGCCCCTGAACCTGTAGATGCTCTGGTCATCGTCTCCTACCGCGCATATATTATGATGATCTTCCGACAACAGTTTGACAAACTGGTATTGCGCTGAGTTAAGGTCCTGAAATTCGTCTATCAACAGATAGGGGAACATATTCCTGTATTTTTCCAGGATTTTCACATTCTCCTGCAGTAGCTTAACCGTCATCATAATTAAATCATCAAAGTCAAGCGCATTGCTTCTCTTTAACTCATCCTGGTACCTGATATAAACTCTGGCCAGCTTTTCATCAAATCCGAATCCATCGCCGGAAGAAAGAAACTCTTCAGGTCCGACAAAGGACGCCTTTAAAAAATTGATTCTCGATGAGACTCCCTTGTAAAGGGCTTCATAGATATTAAATTCTTTTAGTATCTGGCGGATGAGGCTGCACCTGTCGGATTCATCATATATCGAGAAATCCTGACTGAACCCAAGCGTTTCTATTTCTTCGCGAAGAATCCTGCCGCACTGGGAATGCAATGTGCCTATCCACGAAGATTTCAAATCCCTGCCCACAAGCTTGCTGATTCTCCCTCTCATTTCATTGGCGGCTTTATTGGTAAATGTTACCGTAAGAATAGAATCAGGAGATATCTTCTGCTTTTTAACCAGATAAGCAAATTTGTGAGTAATTACTTTTGTCTTTCCGCTCCCCGCGCCTGCCAGCACTAACAACGGACCATTAATATGTTTTATGGCTTTCTGCTGTTGAGGATTTAAATCTTGCATGACAATTCCTTTAACATCTATTTGTTCAGGATTCTTATACAATAACAAAAAAGCACCTTTTTAATCCAGCCGGAGATGTGAAAAATGTGTTTACTTACTCAACAGTTACGCTTTTCGCAAGATTTCTCGGCTGGTCCACATCGCATCCCCTGAGAACGCCTATATGATAGGCGAGCAGTTGCAACGGCACCGCCAACAGCATTGGTGACAGATAAGGGTTTGATTCCGGGACAATTATACTGTCTTTTGAAAGTTCACGAACTTCTCCGCAACCTTCATTCGATATCGAAATAACGTTCCCGCCCCTGGTATTAACTTCCTGTATACCTGAGAGCATTTTGCCGAAGAGCTTATCTTTTGGAATGAGAATGACTACGGGAAGCTCTTCATCAATCAGTGCAATCGGTCCGTGCTTCATTTCACCGGCGGGATAGCCCTCGGCATGTATGTAAGATATCTCCTTTAACTTGAGAGCGCCTTCAAGCGCGATCGGGAAATTAATGTTCCTGCCGAGATATATAAATCCCCTGGCCTTGAAGTACTTTCTGGCGATCTCCTTTATTTCCTGGTCCACGGCAAGTGTCTTTTCTATTTTACCGGGCAATAAAAGAAGCTCATTCAGTAACTCTTTTGTCTCTTCTTCATTGATTGCACTCCTTATCCTGCCAAGCGCCACGGCTAAAAGATAGAGTGCCGTGACCTGTGTCAGAAACGCCTTGGTCGAGGCAACACCAATTTCAGGCCCTGAATGTGTATAAAAAATAGCGTCCGCTTCTCTTGCCGACGTGCTTCCGACAACATTGCATATGGTAAGCACTTTTGCCCCCAGCCTCTTTGCTTCCCTCTGCGCGGCAAGCGTATCGGCAGTCTCTCCCGACTGCGTAATCACTATCATCAGGTCACCGGGATTTACAATAGGCCTCCTGTATCTGAATTCCGACGCGATATCGACTTCAACAGGCATCCTGGCGATCTCCTCAATCATATATTTACCCGTAAGTCCGGCATGCCATGATGTACCGCAGGCAACGATAAATATCTTTTTTGCATTTTTCAGCGTTTCTTCTGAAAGCCCGAATTCATCCGTGTTCACTTCTCCGCTCTCGAGAGAGAACCTGCCTCTTATTGTATCGCTGACAGCACGCGGCTGCTCAAATATCTCCTTGAGCATAAAATGCCTGTAGCCGCCTTTCTCCGCCATTGCCGGACTCCACGTTATGGATTTAACATTCTTTATGACAGGCAAACCGTCCAGAGTAGTAACGACCACACCGTCATTAGTGAGTGTCACCATCTCCTCTTCGTCAAGAAAAATGACATCCCTCGTATAATTCAGAAACGCCGGAACGTCCGAAGCCACAAAATATTCACCGTCGCCAATGCCGACTACCAGCGGGCTGTCTTTTCTTACTCCGACAATCTTGCCCGGTTCCCTTTCACTCATGACGGCAATAGCATACGCGCCCTCTACTTCCTTCAATGCCTCTCTGACCGCTTCTTCAAGAGAAAGCCTGTCGGCGTAATGACTGATGAGGTGGCTGAGCACTTCCGTATCCGTATCTGATTTGAAACGGCACCCCATGTCGATCAACTTCTTCTTGATAGCCAGGTAATTTTCGATTATGCCGTTATGGACCAGGATAATCCCTCCTGCGCTGTGGGGATGGGCATTCTCCTCGGACGGTTTCCCATGTGTGGCCCATCTTGTATGGCCGATAGCTGTATTGCTCGTCGGATTTCCGTTCCCGATCAGGGAGTTCAAATCCTTGATCTTTCCTTTGCACCTGATGACATTTATCCCTTCATCCTGGCAAAAGGCCACGCCTGCCGAATCATAACCCCTGTATTCAAGACGTTTCAGCCCTTCAAGAATCACCGTAACCGCATTCTTATTCCCGATATATCCGATTATCCCGCACATTTTAAAAAATATCCCACAGCAAATAATGGATGACAGGTTTTAAGCTGATCATAATTATCTGTCTTTTCTTCTTTTATTTTTCGAATTCGTTCTTCCGTCCACTGACTTACGGGGCTTCCCGGCCCGGCTTCCTGTATTTTTCTGCCCGGTCCCGCTGAGTGCCGGAGCATACGAAGGAACATCCCCGTCAACAGTTGAACCTGACTTTATATGAGCAAACGGACCGATGGAGACCCT
>JAYWMP010000260.1:0-13115 GCA_035873255.1 Nitrospirota bacterium | reverse complement strand
CATCCAGGAAGAATTGAGAATTCTGGATTCCCGCTCAAAGGACCGCGGGAATGACGAAGAGGTGGACTGCGGGAATGAAAGAAAGGCATGGCGCAAAGCGCATAGCAACAACAGACAAAGAAGGTTCTACGTTCTATGTTCAAGGTTCTACGTTAACAGACTGAAAAGCAACGAACAGCAGAGCGTTACAGCCTGGAAACAGAAGACCAGGAAGGAAAGCAATACCTGTGGATTTTATAATAGTTGTCTGTAGATATCGCGCTGAGGACAGGTCCTGATGATCAAAAAGAATCAGGCTGCAGGGACTTATGGATGGCGATAATTACAGTCAGGAGTCTGTCAACATCATCGAGACTTATCATATTCGGTCCGTCGCACAGCGCCTTCCCGGGCTCTGGATGGACCTCCATGAAGAGTCCGTCGACCCCGACAGCAACTGCCGCCCTTGCCAGCGGCTCTGCAAACTCCCTCTGCCCCCCTGAACTGGTCCCCTGTCCCCCGGGAGTCTGGAGGCTGTGGGTTATGTCAAATATGACGGGATAACCGAAAGAGCGAATGATAGGCAGCCCCCTGAAGTCGACAACGAGATTATTATAACCAAAGGATGTGCCTCTCTCGGTGATGAAAAGATTGTGGTTACCAGTTGAAATGAATTTCTCGGTTATATTTTTTACATCCCAGGGGGAGAGAAACTGTCCCTTTTTTACATTAACAGGCATCCATGTCTCTGCCGCTGCGACAATTAAATCAGTCTGCCTGCAGAGGAAGGCAGGGATCTGAAGGGCGTCGAGGACATCAGCGGCCGGCTCGATCTCTTCGACTGAATGAATGTCAGATATCACCGGCAGGTCAAACCTGCTTTTTACGTCGGAGAGAATCCTTAAGCCTTTTTCGATGCCCGGCCCGCGAAAAGACCCGATGGATGTCCTGTTTGCCTTGTCGTAAGAGCTTTTGAAGATAAGGCCGATATTCCGCCTTCCGCATATCTCCTTCAGTCTTTCCGCAGTATGGAATGTGATCTCTTCGGATTCAATAACACATGGGCCGGCTATAAGGAAAAGTGGGCGGTTATTTCCGAATGTAACAGGCCCTATCTTTATCTCTCTTGTCAATTTGATCTCTTCTCCCTGACATCCGTATCAAGCTGTGAGAAGAGAGAACTTTTTTCCTTCAGCGCCGCTGCGATGAACGCGCTGAAAAGGGGATGAGGCTCTGTAGGCCTGGATTTAAACTCGGGATGGAACTGGCATCCCAGAAACCATGGATGGCCCTCTATCTCTATAATCTCGACAAGCTCACCATCAGGGCTTGCTCCGCTTATTTGCATGCCGTGGCTGATGATAGTGTCTCTAAACGCGTTGTTGAATTCATACCTGTGCCTGTGCCGTTCGGATATCTCGGTAGACCCATACGCGGCGTACGCGGCGGTATTCTTTTCGACTATACACGGGTATGCTCCGAGCCGCATCGTCCCGCCTTTCTGGGCGCTGTCCGTTCTCTCCTCTATTTTTCCCTTTCTGAAGTCATACCACTTTTCCATCAGATAGATGACAGGAGATTGAGCATTGATGTCAAATTCCGAACTGTTTGCTTTAAGCCCGCAGATATTGCGGGCGAATTCTATTACGGCGCACTGCATGCCGAGACATATTCCGAAATAAGGTATCTTTTTTTCACGGGCGTATTTCACGGACTGAATCTTCCCTTCGATGCCTCTGTAGCCGAACCCGCCCGGAACGAGAATGCCGTCGGCGTCGGAGAGGTATTTTTCGGCCCCGTTCGCCTCGACTTCTTCGGAATCGATCCATGTGATCTTTACGCTGCAGTCGTTCGCAATCCCGCCGTGCCCCAATGCTTCCATGAGGCTTTTGTAAGAGTCCTTGAGACCGACATACTTTCCGGCTATCGCGATATTGACCTCGTTCCTGGGCTCCTTTATTTTACGGACGATCTCCTGCCACGGCCCGAGGTCCGGCTCACCCGCGGGCAGGTCCAGTTTTTTCAGTATCTGCTGGTCAAGGTTTTCCGCGCTCAGCGCCAGGGGTACTTCATATATTGTCTCGACATCTATCGCGTTGATGACGGAGTCGCCCTCAAGGTTGCAATGGATCGCTATTTTTTTCTTCGCCTCCGGGGGAAGGGCCCTGTCTGTTCTGCAGAGAAGGAGGTCCGGCTGTATACCGATTGCGCGCAGCTCTCTTACGCTGTGCTGGGTCGGCTTGGTCTTCAGTTCTCCTGAGGTCTTGATAAAAGGCAGCAGGGTCAGGTGAATATACAGGACATTTTCTCTTCCGACATCGTATCTCATCTGTCTTATGGCTTCGAGAAAAGGCAGGCTCTCTATATCGCCGATGGTTCCCCCGATCTCGACGATCACAACATCATTGCCGTCGCTTACCGACTTGATCGCCTGTTTTATCTCATCCGTAATGTGAGGGACTACCTGTACTGTGTCGCCAAGGTAATCACCCCGCCGCTCTTTAGTGATGACGTTATAATATATCTTTCCTGAAGTGAAATTGTTTGCCTGGGAAGTCCTGATATGGGTGAACCTCTCGTAATGTCCGAGGTCGAGGTCCGTTTCAGCCCCGTCGTCGGTAACAAAGACTTCGCCGTGCTGAAACGGACTTAACGTGCCGGGGTCGACATTGATATACGGGTCGAGCTTCTGAATCGTGACTTTCAGCCCGTTCGCCTCAAGCAGGGCGCCTATTGAAGCTGCCGCTATCCCCTTTCCGAGGGATGACAGGACGCCGCCGGTTATAAAGATGTATTTAGACATTTTTCTATCCTTTCCAAATCATCAGGTGTATCAACACCAAAGGTTTCTGAAGATGTTTCTCTGACCTTTATCCTGAAATTATTTTCGAGCGCCCGCAGCTGTTCAAGCTTTTCTATGCGCTCCAAACGCGACGGCGGCGTCTGTGACAATTCTAACAGAACGTTTTTCCTGTAGCTGTAGATACCTATATGTTTATAGCAGTCATAAGTGCTGAATGTTGTCGGGCCGGCATGGGCCGCGCGCTCTTTTAAGGATTTCCATTCATCCCTGTGATATGGAATAGGCGCACGGGAGAAATAAAAGGCGAAACCATCCTGATTACATACAACCTTAACGACATTCGGGTCAAAGATTTCTTCAGGATCGGTTATCTTCTTTGCCAGCGTTGCTATCGCCGCCCTCCCGTCATCAAGAGCGGATATAACATCATCGATCATATCAGGCTTGATCAGAGGCTCGTCTCCCTGGACGTTTACAATTATATCATAATCCAGTGAGCGGGAAATTTCCGCTATCCTGTCTGTGCCGGACATATGATCACCCGAAGTCATTACGGCTTTGCCGCCAAAAGATAAAACCTTCTCGAGTATCGCCTCATTGTCTGTTGCGACGATTACATCATCAGCCAGGCGGGACCCTGACGAATTCCGGTATACATGCTGAATAATAGGTATGCCTTTAAGGGGTGCAAGGGGCTTTCCCGGAAAACGGGTTGAATGATATCTTGCGGGTATTAATACAATGGCGGACATTAGATTAGACTTAATTATATACTAATACGCTGAAAATCTGAAACTATTGCACAAAAAAACGCAAATTCATGTTCCAGGCCTGCAACAACCGCTACTGGAGAGCTATAAAACCGTCGAATCTCTTTTCGCGGGGACCTCTGTTGTTGACATATTACCTGTTGATTTATAATACTACTAATCAAGATTTTAAATATTTGAAACAATTCTTTATAATTACGCATATTTAAATTAAATTATTTGAGGTTAGAAATGGCAACAAAACATAAGATACCCGGTTCATCGTGGAGAGCGTATGTGGAAAGCGCTTTTTACTCAAACTCCGTCAGCAGGACATCAGCCGCCGAACTGTACAAGCTCGCAGTGAAACAGCCCGAGATAGTGATATCCTCGGAGTCTATGTATCATCCCGAGCAGTTTGGTCTGCCGAAAAACGCGAAAATACTCATTTCTAATGACGGAGGGATCGTCGGCCGCACTGCGCGGGCAAGACGGCTGGTGCGCGAGATGGGCAAGGAGAGGGACAAATATCTCGGCATACTCGGCGAGGCCATTTACCATTTCAACCGCCGGCCCGGATTATGGATCGAGGGTATCGTGGGTCTTCATCCTGACTTTATGGTGAAGGCGCATCTGTTAAGCCCCGAGACCGATGCCAAGAATATGCTGGACTGGGCGATTAATTTTTCGCCGTGGATGAAACCCTGGACAGACCTGTACAAGAAATCCCGGCAGCTGGATGAGCCGGACATTCTTGTATTCGCGGACCCTGAATGGTCGCATCCCGATTTTCCGAGTGGACTTGTTATTATTGACGAGGAGCAGAATTGTATCGTGATCCTCGGCCTGAGATACTTCGGCGAAAGAAAGAAGGGCACTTTGACGCTTGCGTGGACGATGGGCGTACGCCAGAATATGGTTGCCTGTCACGGGGGGGTAAAGACGATAGGCAATAAGCCGCCTGTCGCTGTCTTCGGCCTTTCCGGTTCCGGCAAATCCTCTATCACGAACAGCCATGACCATGCCGGCACATTAAAAAAGAACGAAAAAGTGAATGTCGTCCATGACGATGCTTTCCTGATCGACCTTGAAAACAACTTCTCTATTGCGCTTGAGCCGACCCTGTTTGACAAGACGGACGCAGTTGAATTTAATGACCCTATTATCAAGTATTTCTATTCGGCGCAGAATGTCGGTACTACCATGCTTCCCGACGGCGAGAGGAAAATGGTTTTCGAGGACATACGAAACGATAATGGACGCTGTCTGAAATCAAGGGCAATGTTCAACCATGCCGATTCCTGCGAGAGGCCCGGAATGGTAATATGGCTCCAGAAAGATACAAGCCTGCCGCCCATATGCAAGGTCAACACCGTAGGACTGGCGGTTGCCATGGGGGCGTCTTTGAGCACGCTCAGGGCGAAAGGCGTTGAGAATATCGACCCGGAAGAGCTTTCAAAACTTGTGATCGAGCCTTTTGCGAACCCCTTCAGGGTCCACCCGCTTAAGGTCGACTGTCTGCAGTTTAAAAAACTCTTTAAACTCGGCACTGAATGCTACATTATGAATACACACGCTTTTGGTCTGCCTGACAACCTGACGGACATCCCGAAGGAACTCTCCCTGACGATCGTGACAGAGCTGGTGAGAGGAAATATTGAATGGAGAGACTGGAGGGCATTCCCGGGTCTGCTTCTGCCCAGGAACGGCAATGATCTCTTCGGTTCGGATTATGACAGGAAATACAAACCGGCGGGAACGCCCGAGTTCCTCACTTATCTGCGTGACAGGATGCAGGACAGGATTACTTACCTCTCGAACAAGAGGGACATAGATCATGACATGGAAAGCGCGTTTATCGATTCGATAGTTGTTGCAAGGACGGTAATAGACAAGAGGCTCCATCCGATATAAGATGACAAGCCCGGGAAAATTTTTTATATAAGGTCAGATTTTGGATTTCGCGACTATTGCCAGGCAAATTCTTATCGCCGCCCCGCCTATTTTAATAGCAATAACCTTTCATGAGGTCTCGCATGGGCTGGTTGCGTACAAGCTCGGCGACCCCACTGCAAAGAGGCTCGGACGGCTGACACTCAATCCCCTGGCGCACATAGACATCTTCGGGACTGTTCTGCTTCCGGCTATTTTGATTATTATGACAAGCGGCCAGTTTGTCTTCGGGTATGCAAAACCGGTCCCGATAAACCCGATGAACTTCAAAAACCCCAGACGGGACATGGCGATATCCGCCGCCGCCGGACCTATAACAAACATAATACTTGCTGTTGTAAGCGTCATAATTCTGAAACTGATAATAACCCCCCTGGCGATGATTTCCCCTGCGTTTGTGAGCAGGACCGTCTTCATTCCCCTGATTATGATGTTGCAACTGAGCGCGCTGGTCAATATTGTCCTGGCGTTGTTTAATATGATACCGATACCACCTCTGGACGGCGGCAGGGTGCTGACCGGATTACTTCCACATAAACAGGCTGTATCATTCAGCAAGATAGAACCCTTTGGTTTCATAATCGTGCTTTTAATGATATATACGGGTATGGCGGGCGCCATAATTGAACCGGTTATTAATTTTTTCAAGCGGTTGTTTAATCTATATTAGGGGAAGATTTAATGATTAAAGAGAGAGTATTGAGCGGAATGCAGTCGAGCGGCAGGCTGCATCTGGGTAATCTGGTCGGCGCGCTCCAGAACTGGGTGAAGCTCCAGGATAAATATGACTGCTACTATTTCATCGCCGATTGGCACGCGCTCACAACGGGATATGATAACCCGTCCGCCTTACATGATTCAGTGAATGACCTGCTGGTGAATTTCCTTGCCGCGGGACTTGATCCCGAAAAATGCACGATATTCATCCAGTCGAGGATACCTGAACACGCGGAACTTCATCTTCTCCTCTCGATGATAACCCCCGTTGGGTGGCTCGAGAGGGTCCCTACTTACAAGGAAAAACAGCAGGAGCTGAAAGACCGGGACCTGTCCAGTTACGGTTTCCTCGGATACCCTCTTCTTCAGACGGCGGACATTATTATGTACATGGCAAGGTATGTGCCGGTCGGAGTTGACCAGGTGCCGCATCTCGAGATATCAAGAGAGATCGCCAGAAGATTCAATCACTTCTATGGGGAGGTTTTCCCTGAGCCCGAGGCGCTTTTGACGGAATTTCCCAAGGTCCCGGGGGTTGACGGCAGGAAGATGTCAAAGAGTTACGGCAATGCCATATACCTCTCCGACACACCCAAAGAGGTTGAACATAAACTCAGGACGATGATTACCGACCCTGCACGGATTAGACGTACGGACGCCGGCAATCCCGAACTTTCGCCGGTATTCCAGCTCCACAGGATATTCTCGACAAAAGAAGAACAGGATGAAGTCGCTGAGGGATGCCGCACTGCCGCTATCGGCTGTATAGACTGCAAAAAGGTCCTGATAAAAAATGTGTTCAAGGTCCTGGAACCGGTATGGGAGAGACGGGAACGGCTTATGAATAATCCCGGCGAGCTGAAAGAAATAATCAGTACCGGCACTGAAAAGGCGCGCAAAATCGCCGGAGAGACTATGACGCGGGTCAGAGCGGCGATGGGGTTGTATTAATATAAATTACGTGTTACTAATATTGTAACCCGTTAAAATTAAGCGCAAACTTTATGAACGAAGATAACAGAGCTCTGGAGATTCACCTGAAGACCCTTGAGACCAGTGAGGAGAAAGGGGACCTTGCCGGGATATCAAGGAGTTGTAACCTGATAGGCAGGCTGCATCAGAAAAGGGGTGACTATGACGCGGCGCTGGCGTCTTCTCTTCGGGCGCTTGAGATAGCCGAGAAGATCGGGGACATCGCCGAGATCTCCACCAGTTATCAGAATATAGGTATAGTTCATCAGAAAAGGGGCGACTATGACGCGGCGCTCGAGTTTTCTCATAAAGCGCTCGGGCTATGTGAAGAGCTCCGGGACGTCGCCGGGATATCAAAGAGTTACAACCAGATTGGTATAGTACACCAGAACAGGGGCGACTATGTCTGGGCCCTTGAGTTCTATCATAAAGCCCTTGAGATAAGCGAGAAGATCGGGGACATCGCCGGGATATCGAGGGGCTATCAGAATATAGGGATAGTGCACCAGAAAAGGGGCGATTATGACAAGGCCCTTGAATTGTCCCTTAAGGCTCTGGAGCTCCATGAAAAAGGTGAAGACTTTTACGATATTCTCAGGATATATGGACAGATAGGACTTCTGCATAAATTAAAAGGCGACAACGACAAGGCTCTGGAGTTTTCATATAAAGCGCTCGGGATAGCCGAAAAGATCGGTGATGTCGCCGGGATATCAAAGAGTTACAACCAGATTGGTGTAGTACACCAGAACAGGGGCGACTATGACGGGGCGCTTGAGTTTTACCAGAAGGCCCTCGAAATAAGCGAAAAGATTGGTGACATCCCCGAAGTTTCGATGAGTTATCACCAGATCGGAATAGTGCACCAGAACAGGGGCGACCATGACATGGCGCTTGAGTTCTACCAGAAGGCCCTCGGAATAAGCGAAAAGATCGGTGATGTCGCCGGGATATCAAGGAGCTGTCACCAGATTGGAATAGTGCACCAGAACAGGGGCGACCATGACAAGGCCCTGGAGTTTTCATATAAAGCGCTCGGGATAGCCGAAAAGATCGGTGATGTCGCCGGGATATCAAGGAGCTGTCACCAGATAGGGATAATACATCAGGAAAGCGGTGATTATGACAGGGCGCTTGAACTTTACCAGAAGGCCCTCGCGATATCAAAAAAGGTAGGGGATATTGCAGGGGTCGCCAGCAGCATGGGCATGATCGGAAAAGTCATGCATATGAAAAAAAATTACAAGGACGCCTTCATAGATTACCTCATCTCACTGGATATATTCGAGCAGCTCGGTTCTCCCAATATAGATATAGTCAACCGTTTAATCACGGACCTGACAAAAGAGATGGGAGAAGAAGAGTTCGAGAGATTACTGGAAGAGCTTAAAACCCATTCCTGACCCTGACCCTGTCTTTGACTTATCTGATTAAATGGGGCTCTGCCCCTTCCCCCGGCTCTTTAAGAAACAACAGCGCAACGGATAAAGACGCAAAGCGCATAGCAAAAGAAGTTCAACGTTCAGAGACGAAAGCACTGAAAGGCATGGCGCTGCCCCTTCCCCCTTATTAATGAAATTTATGCGGAACTCAGGTTAATATAAAACAGGCACTTAAGATGAATACGACCAGAAACTATGACATAATCGTTATCGGGGCCGGCCATGCGGGATGCGAGGCGGCGCTGGCATCCGCGCGCATGGGGCTGTCCGTATGCATATTGACCATGAACCTCGATACCATGGCCCAGATGTCATGTAATCCGGCGATCGGAGGTCTTGCCAAAGGGCATCTGGTGAGGGAGGTAGACGCGCTCGGCGGCGAAATGGCGAAGATTGCGGACCTTGCGGGCATACAGTTCAGGATGCTGAACAAATCAAAGGGACCGGCGGTATGGTCATTAAGGGCGCAGGCCGACAGGGTCCTGTACAGGCTCGGGATGCGGCGGGCCCTCGAATCAGAGACGAACCTTAGCATAAAACAGGCGACAGTAGACGATATCCTTGTGGAAGACGGCAAAGTGACGGGCTTAAGGACTTCACTCGGAACCTTTTATGCGACAGGATGTGTTATTGTCACTGCCGGCACCTTCTTAAAAGGCCTGATGCATACCGGACAGAAGAGCCTTCCGGCCGGAAGGGCGGGAGAATTTCCTTCGATCAGCCTCTCCGACTGCCTGCGTGACCTGGGATTAAAGCTTGGACGCCTCAAGACAGGCACTCCACCGAGGCTGGATGCAAAGACCATTGATTTTTCGAAGACCGGTCCCCAGTGGGGAGATGACCCTCCTGTGCCGTTTTCACACAGCACCTTACGGATAGAGAATCCGCAACTTCCGTGTTATATAACATATACAAACAGCGAGACCCACAGGATAATCAATGACAACCTTGGTCTTTCGGCAATGTACAGCGGGAAGATAAAGGGAATAGGCCCCAGGTATTGCCCTTCGATAGAGGACAAGGTTGTCCGCTTTGCAGAGCGTGACAGGCACCAGGTCTTCCTCGAACCTGAAGGTCTGGACACAAAAGAATATTACGCCAACGGCATATCCACAAGTCTGCCGCTTGAGATACAGATGGAATTCATAAGAACCATCCCGGGGCTTGAAGAGGCCGAGATCATGCGACCCGCTTATGCGATTGAATACGACTTTGTCTACCCGACTCAACTGAGACATACCCTCGAGACAAAGAGAATTCAAGGTCTTTTTCTCGCCGGACAGATTAACGGCACCTCCGGATACGAGGAGGCCGCGGCGCAGGGGTTGATGGCCGGCATAAACGCCGCCCTCAAATTATCGGAGAGGAAGCCTTTTATACTGGGAAGACATGAGGCATATACAGGGGTGCTGATCGACGACCTGATAACAAAGGGCACAAGCGAGCCCTACAGGATGTTCACATCCAGGGCGGAATACAGGCTGCTCCTCAGGCATGACAATGCCGACATGCGGCTGATGGAGAAGGGACATAAGCTGGGACTTCTGCCGGATGACACGTATGAAAGATTCAGGGAGAAAAAAGGGCAGATCGAAGAGGAGATCGGCAGGATCAAAAAGACGAGGATAAAGCCGCGTCTGATAAATGAAGCACTGGAGAAACTCGGGACATCCACTATTGATGAGGATATAACATTGCAACAGCTTCTCAAGAGGCCGGAGGTTTCATACAGCCTCATAAAAGAATATTCGCCGTCGAAAAAAACATTGGGCGAGGACGCGGCGAAACAGGTCGAGATACTGATAAAATATGAAGGCTATATAGTCAGGCAACTGGAGACCGCCGAAAGATTAAACAGGCTCGAAGGGAGAAGAATCCCGGAAGATTTGGATTATAAAGCCATTCAGGGCCTTTCAAGGGAAATTCTCTCGAAGCTCGAAGAGATAAGACCCGGCAGCCTGGGCCAGGCGGGCAGGATTCAGGGCATGACTCCCGCCGCCCTGTCGCTTATAATGGTTGCAGCCGAAAAGATGAGAAGGACAAAGGCGAAGATGGCTAAAAAGTGAGTGTTTTTGAGGCGATAATGCTTATATGTTTCGGAGCCGCCTGGCCTGTCTCGATATACAAATCCTATGTCTCCAGGACAACGGCGGGCAAGAGCGTAATATTCCTTTACGTAATTTTTACAGGTTATATTTCAGGGCTTATTCATAAACTGGTTTATAATCCTGATATTGTCATATATCTTTATGCCATAAACGGCCTTCTGGTCTTTACGGACATCCTTCTGTATCACAGAAACAGGAGATTGGAGAGCAGGGCCATCCTGTCGGCTGACCGGGGTTGAGCGGATTGCTACGGTGATTCAGAGGCGAAGAGTCCCGTGCTGAGATAATGCTCGCCCCTGTCGGGAAGGATTACGACGATCTTTCTGTTCCTGCCGAACCTCTTTGCCAGTTTCAGTGCCGCCCACATTGCAGCGCCAGAGGATATTCCGGCCAGGATGCCTTCTTTCCTTGCCATAAGTCGCGCTGTTTCGGCTGCGTCGCCGTCGGTAACAGGGATGACTTCATTATAGATCCCGGTATTGAGAACGCCCGGAAAGAAGCCTGCTCCAAGCCCGGCTATTTTGTGCGGGCCGGGGTCGCCTCCGGACAGCACGGGTGATGCCGCCGGCTCGACCGCCGCTATCCAGACATCGGGTTTTTTAGCCTTCAGCGTCTCGCCGACGCCTGTGATCGTTCCGCCCGTGCCGATGCCCGCTACAAACGCGTCGGGCACTTCCCTGATATCGTTTATGATTTCGATGGCGGTTGTTGTGCGGTGTATCCCTGGATTCGCGCTGTTCTCGAACTGCTGGGGCATGAAGTAACCGGGATTTTCTTTGTAAATCTCCTCTGCCTTCTCAACAGCACCCATCATGCCCTTTTTGCCCTCGGTCAGGATAAGTTCGGCACCGTATGCCTGGAGCAGCTGCCGCCTTTCCAGGGACATGGTCTCCGGCATTGTGAGTATAAGCCTGTATCCCTTAACCGCCGCCACCATCGCCAGGCCGATGCCGGTGTTGCCGCTGGTGGGTTCAAGGATTATGCCACCTTTCCTTAAGACGCCATCCCTCTCCGCCTCCTCCACCATCGAGAGCGAAATCCTGTCTTTAACCGATCCTCCGGGATTCTCTCCTTCAAGTTTTGCCCATATTCCGGCGTCGTTGGGTCCGGCCAGGTGATTGATTCTGACTAAAGGAGTGTTTCCGATCAGGCTTAAGATATCTTTGTTTAATTTCATTAAAAAACCTCCCCTGGAGCTCGTTAATTATAGCACAGGGGAGGTCCTGTTAACATCGGTACGGCAGGGAAGATTATCTGCCGCCTTCCCTCATTCTTTCAAATCGCCGGCCCTTTGTCCTGGCGATAATATTCCGGATCTCATTCTGAAATTCCTCTGTAAAGACAAGAAACCTGGCCTGCTGTTCCACTGTGAGTATTCCTTTCAGCTCGGCCCATTCCCTGTCCTTTAAGCGTTGAAGTTCCCTGTGGTAATCTTCGAGCTTCTCCATGATGCCGATGAGCTGACGATCATCTTTATCTTTCAGGCCATCCTTAATCTCTTTCAGGCCATCCCTGATCTTACGCTGAATTTCCCCTCTTTCCTTATCGAACCTGTTCATGAGAGGGAAAAGCCTCGCAGCCGTCTTTTCATCGAGATTCAGGGCTTTTGTCATTTTCCAGATCTTGATCGCCTCGATCCTCTCCCTGACTTTTTCCATCTGTTCCCTGGAAGGCGGTCTGTCAGGCCCGTCTGGTCCCGGTCCTACGCAGCGGCCGTCGGTCGCGAAAACAGTCAGCATCAAAAGTGTCAGGGCGGATAAAATTATCTTTTTTCTCATAACTAACCTCCAATTTTTTCATTTTTAAGTTCACGAAAGAAGTTATCCACTTCCTTTGGTGTCAAAGAAGCAATATCCTCATGATAGGAATTTTCATCGAAAATTCCTCCCGGGACATCTGTTGCAGCTCCATTAAATATCAGTTTCGCCGAGACCTCGGTCAGGTCATCCTCTGTTAACCGGCTGTAATCAACCGCGGATGCCGAGAGAGGATCGCTGAAGAGGGGGTCGTAATAATACCCTGGGCGATTCTGAATATAAAGCATGATAAATAGCGGTATCGCGATCAGCAGAACAGCCGCCGCCAGGGCCTGTGGCCTTAAAAACCACTGGAAGGCCGGAAAGCGGACTTTCTGTTCCTTTGACAGGCTTATCACCTTGCGCGGAAGGCCCGCCCAGAAAACTTCCCCTGGATCAGGCGGATCAACCCTGGCGAATACTTTAATAAGCTCCAGTTCCTCCCTGCAATCCCGGCAGCCGTCCAGATGCCCTTTTACCTCGGTCTTTTCTTCTTCGGAAAGCGCGCCGGAAAAGTATTCCGGGAGTTTTTCCTTTATATCTTCATGCTTCTGTTTCATCTAGATAGTCCTTTAACAATTCTTTTAATCTTTTAA
>JAYWMP010000305.1:0-3460 GCA_035873255.1 Nitrospirota bacterium | reverse complement strand
GAAAAAAGAAGGAAAGCGATAAAAAATTCTATCCCGGCTATATCCTTATCGAGATGGAAATGGATGACGATACATGGCATCTGGTAAAAAGTGTTCCAAAGGTAACAGGTTTCGTGGGTGGGAAGAAACCGGTCATGATTGCCCCGGAAGAGATTGAAATTATCATGCATCAGGTTGAGAAGGGTCCGGTCTCCCAGATCAAGACGCAGTTCCAGAAGGGTGACAGTGTCAGGATAATGGATGGACCGTTCAGTAATTTTAACGGTTTTGTCGATGATGTTGATATTGATCATGGGCGGCTTCGCGTGATGGTCAGTATTTTCGGAAGGCAGACACCGGTTGAACTCAACTTTTTTCAGGTAGAAAAGAATTAAATAAATCAGGTTAGAGAAAGGCGGAAAGGAAGAATGGCTAAAAAAGCAGTAGTTGCTCAGGTAAAACTTCAGATAGTAGCGGGGAAAGCTACCCCGGCTCCACCTGTCGGCCCCGCGCTCGGTCCGCACGGAGTGAATATCATGGAGTTCTGCAAGGCGTTTAACTCGCAGACCCAGGCGATGGGTGATACAATTATCCCCGTAATTATGACAGTTTATGCCGACAGGTCGTTTACCTTTATTACCAAAACACCACCAGCGTCCGAACTGCTTAAGAAGGCCGCGGGAATAATAAAGGGCTCAAGTAATCCCAATAAAAATAAAGTCGGGAAAGTTACATCAGCACAAATAAAGGAAATAGCAGAGACAAAGATCCCCGACCTTAATGCGTACTCAGTGGCCGAGGCGGTTAATATAATCGCCGGAACAGCAAGGAGTATGGGCGTTGAGGTAGAGGATTAAACCGGAGGATTCAATGGGTAAAAAAATAACCGCTGCAAGGGAGAAAATAGACATTGACAGGGCGTATCCGCTTGAAGAAGCAATAGGCAAGCTCAAGGAACTGTCATTTGTGAAGTTTGACGAGACGATGGAACTGGCGCTGAATCTCGGGGTTGACCCAAGAAAATCAGACCAGATGGTGAGAGGGACTGTCGTCCTGCCTCATGGAACAGGCAGGGCCGTAAAGATCCTGGTCTTCGCAAAAGGCGAAAAGGAGAAAGAGGCGAGGGACGCCGGCGCGGACTATGTCGGGGCGGAAGACATGGTTGAGAAGATAAAGAACGGCTGGCTTGATTTCGACAAGGCTATAGCCACTCCTGATATCATGGGTCTTGTTGGCAAACTCGGAAAGATACTTGGGCCGAGAGGGCTGATGCCTAATCCGAAGCTTGGCACCGTGACATTCGATGTGGCGAAGGCGATAAACGAGATAAAGGCCGGGAAGGTGGAATACAAGACCGAGAAGGCAGGAGTCGTGCATATCCCTTTTGGAAAGGTCACGTTTGAGCCACTGATGCTTGCCGATAACGCGAAGGCCATAATCAGCTCGATAATTAAGGCGAAGCCTTCAACCAGCAAAGGGAAATACCTGAAAAGACTTTACGTCTCTTCAACCATGGGGCCCGGCATAAAGGTGGACATAAATTCGGTCACTAAAGATTGATAGCCCGGTAATTACGGGGACGTGTTTTTTATATATTAGAAATTAGTCGGAGACTGTAGGCGCGTAGCTTAATTAGGCCAGCAGCATGTAAACAGAAAGGCCAGCCTGCCGAGGCTAAATTGCAAGACCTGTATATTCCCGGCTGCCCATTGAGGTGGAAAGGAGAAACAGGCATGAGGATCGGGAGAGGTAATACCATATGTACAGACGGACCTGGTTTTTATATAGCTTGCTGACCGGAGTCTCCGGGAAAGGAGGTCTAAACTGAATAAGACAGAGAAAAAACAGCGAATTACCGACCTGAAAGACAGGTTCTCAAGGTCAAAGGTAGTGGTATTTACAGATTACAAGGGAATGTCGGTTGCTGAACTTACCGAACTCAGAGTGAAGCTCAGGGAAGCTTCTCTGGAATACAGCATTGTGAAAAATACACTGGCAAAGATCGCGGCCCAGGATACACATGTTGCCGGCGCGGAGAATGTTTTTGATGGTCCGGTTGGCATTGCTATTGGATATGATGATCCGGCCCTGATCATGAAAAAACTTCTTGAGTTTGCAAAGACTAATGAAAAACTGAAAGTCAAGAGCGCGGTAGTGGAAGGAAGATTCTGTGAACGGGATGAGATAAAAGAAATTTCCGAGCTTCCGTCCAGGGAAGTTATGCTGTCGATGCTGGTCGGAGTATTACAGTCGCCGCTGAGTATGACGGCGGGAGCGCTTTCCGCAACGGTCAGAAGTTTCGCCAATGCGATGGAAGCCCTTAAGAACCAGAAAAACAATTAAAATATATAGTGTTAAGTTATTAAAAATAGACTCACATTATAAGGAGGAAAATTAATGTCTGTCACAAAGGAAGAAGTTTTCGAATTTATTGATAATATGACGGTTCTCGATATGTCCAAGTTTATAAAGGAGTTTGAAGAAAGGTACGGCGTTACCGCCGCGGCGCCGGTTGCTCTTGCCGCAGCAGCGCCTGGCGCGGCCACGGCCGCGGTTGAAGAGGAGAAGACCAGCTTTGATGTCGTGCTTACTGCCGCCGGGGACAAGAAGATCCAGGTGATCAAGGCTGTCAGGGAGTTGACGGACCTCGGACTTAAAGAGGCGAAGGATCTTGTCGACAGCGCTCCAAAGGCGGTGAAGGCTGGAGTTTCCAAGGAAGAAGCAGAGGCGGTAAAGGCAAAACTTGAAGAACAGGGAGCAACAGTAGAAGTAAAGTAATGAGTAACAGGTAACTGAGAGTAATGAGTGGCGTATGAGACCTGGTCCCGGACCGCCACTCATTACCCGTTGCTGGAAAAAGGAGATATATGGCAAGGGTTCTTAGAAAAAGACACGATTTTGGCAAAGTACCTCAATTCCTTGAGGTGCCTAATCTTATAGATATCCAGAAAAAATCTTATGAAAGATTTCTGCTGAAAAATACCCCCATGGGAAAAAGGGATGAAGTCGGGCTACAGGCTGCTTTCCCGAGCGTCTTCCCGATAATGGACTATAACGAGACCGCTGCTATCGAATTTGTCGGTTATCATATCGGCGAGCCTAAATATAGCGTAAGAGAGTGCCTGCAGAAAGGCGTCACATATGCGGCGCCGCTTAAGATAAGTGTTAAGCTGAATCTGTTCGAGGCTGATTCCGGAGGTGAAAAGAAGCTGAAGGAGTCGAGAGAACAGGAAGTATATATCGGGGAAATGCCTTTGATGACCGAAAACGGTTCGTTTGTTATTAATGGTACGGAACGGGTTGTTGTGAGCCAGATTCACCGTTCTCCCGGTGTGTTTTTCAGCCATGATAAAAGCAAGACACATTCCAGCGGAAGACTGCTTTATTTTGCAAGGGTCATTCCGTCCAGGGGTTCATGGCTCGATTTTGAATTTGATACAAAGGATATTTTATATGTGAGGATAGACAGGAGAAAAAAGCT
>JAYWMP010000294.1:0-1527 GCA_035873255.1 Nitrospirota bacterium | reverse complement strand
ATACTGTCCTGAAACCGATAGGGGTTGTACCCTGTTAGTTTTTTAAAAAATTCTCTCATCAAATAGTCGTCCGCGTTCCATCTTGAGCTTTGAAATAACTGTATCAATCCCGGTACAACTGCCGCAAAATTCACCTGAAGTTACCTTTTTTGTAATGAATCCATATACAATACATCAACATTGTTTACATGAAAGGTGACTATCACATTAATTTCTACTCCGTTTCCTTCACCATCCCGAACCCCATACTCCCTTTTTCTCCGAATCCGGCTTCATAGCCAACCTTCAGAAGTTCAGGACTGCATGTCACCTCAAAGGGGGCCATGAAGCCGATAATATTTGTGCCTTTGAAATTTATGTTCTTTGTTATCTTACCGTTTTTTCTGTTCATGTATTCAGGGTCAATTGTTATCCTGAATTTTGAATCCTTAATATCCCTGCCATGAATAAGACGATATTTTTTTATCAGATTGTTTTTTATTGCATCTGAAAAGCCTTCTTCCCACGGACGTATGTAATGACAGTTCCGCCCGCTCCACGGAGTTGAAGCGGCTGGAGCGGTGCCTTCTGAAAAGCCTGAACTAATAACTTTGGATACAGTTACGGGAGAGCTGCAGGTGAAACGCATTGTCTCGTTGAATTTCGGCTCCTGGAGTGTTTCAACACGATCTATAATGAATTCAGCCCTGTCGTTTCCTGCGCCGATCGAGATCTTACGGTTCTCCGCAAAGACACCTGTAACCAGATGCTGAAGAAAAGCCACGACGGGGGAAGAGACCGACCAGTGGACCCGGCCATTTTCGAAATTAATTTTTCCTTCTCTTACAGTAAATTTCTCCCCTTTTAACATCGAAAAGGTGAACAGCTTGAATCCCTTTTTACTATCACCGAGTTTATACCCCTCATCGTGCAGAAATCGGGAATAATCTTCCGAAGAATTCTGGATGAACCTGTAAATAAGACCAGTAAGAAAATAGTTGTAATTCAGCGGCAGTATGGCCTTCCTCCCGGAAGACAGGAAAGTAAACTTAACTCTCATTGCACCCCCCACAGGGCCGGATTAATCCGGGACTGTTATTTGCGATAGCACGGAACAGTTATAAAGCTAAAGAATTGAAATAGTATATCCTATGTGAGCTTGAGATATAAAGAAAATAATCGTGAAGACTGTTCGACTCAACAATGTCCGGATTTTTCGGTCTTTCTGGAGCCTCTCTCTCAGCCGCCTTCATTCCTGGATGCCCGATTACAGACTTCGGGCATGACAAATATAAAAATGGAAGAATGTCGGTATTACTGAAACTGATGTGACCAGGGCGGTCAAGTGGGCAAAAAAGAAAAAAGGCAACAAGGGTAGTCCTTGATACCGATATCCCGGAGTCATCTCTAATTGTTTAATGGAGAGTATCAATGGTCATCGAAAAACGCACCAGTTTCGGTCATTGAAAAATGCAGAAATGGTCAGCACTCATTGTAATTAAATTGCAATTACTTCCTCAAACTCCTCAACTCTGGTGGGTTTTTGCT
>JAYWMP010000292.1:0-3208 GCA_035873255.1 Nitrospirota bacterium | reverse complement strand
GTCAGTTTTTCGTTCACGTATTTTTCCGTATACACCCTTATTCCATAATTAACGAAAGGATATGTGAATATAAAAATCAGCGCTGCTGCGGCAATCGCAGCAGGTCTCTTTCTGGATATATATGAAAATATCAGCAGAATCAGCATTACGGCTGAGTAGAGAGGGTCTATCATAAAGACACTGCTCAGGGCATATCTTGTTCTGCTGAACGGATAAAGTATCTGCGTGCCGTATGAGGTGATGAGATCGAGGAAGATGTGCAGCAGAATGAGGGCATAACAGATAATGATAGTTTTTTTAAGGCTAATGTCCGGATAAAACCGCCGCGCTATAAACGAAATAATTAATGCGACTAAAAGCCCGCCCGCTAATGAATGAGTTAATGACCTGTGATACGCCATATACATCCCGGGGTTAAGCAGGGCAAGGAAATTATCGATATCCGGCATAATTGCGGCGACTATGCATAAGACCATTATCCCACGACGCGCAAATTTTGATTCTATCGCCCTGCCGGCGACAGCTCCCGCTGTTATATGTGTGACCGGATCCATGATATTTTTAAAAACACCGGAATATTATTCTTCGATTCGCACCACGGTGTTGTATGAAATTCATTAATAAGAGCATGACATATAAAGTCATTTTATTGGTTGAATATCGGGGAAGAGAGTATCGTATATGTTCAGTCATTACCCTGTTCAAAAATAAGGGGGGTTTTTATTCCTGAATCAGATGTCCGGTCCACCTATGTTCAACCTTTCCATAACCTTTTTCGCGTCAATCCATGTCAGCCACTTGTCCTTTGGATTGCGTAAAAGATACGCCGGATGGAACGTCGGCAGAACCGGAATGCCTTTGTATTCCAGAAAATTCCCCCGGGCGCGCGTTATCTTTAGTCCGGGATCTCCGGTAATCGCCCGTAATGCTATCCTGCCGAGGGTCATTATGACTTCAGGCCTGATTATCCCGATCTGCTTTTCGAGAAAAGTCCCGCAGGTCGCTATTTCATCATCCCCCGGGTCCCTGTTCATTGGAGGCCTGCATTTAATTATATTGGCGATATAAACGTCGCTTCTCTTCAGCCCCATTTTTTCTATCAGTCTTGTGAGCAGCACGCCCGCCTCTCCGACAAAAGGCAGGCCTTTAATATCTTCGTCCCTGCCCGGGGCCTCGCCGATAAACATGAGTCTTGCATCGGGATTTCCTTCTCCGAATACTATTTTTTTTCTCTGCTCTGATAATCTGCACCTTTTGCAGTCGCCGATCTCTTCCCTGAGTTTACGCAGCCGGACATCACTGTCACTGCCGGAACCTGGAGTGTTTATTGCCGTACCTCCAAAAGTTAACGGGAGAGCATCAAATCCCATGGCCCGATAATACTCGATCATTGCTGTTATGTCTTTAAAAATATTCGAATTAGTCATCTGCGGGTTACCGTTCGCCCCACTTCAGCTTGTTCCTCAGGATTTCAAAATAATCACGTTCCGTCGGGATGAGCAGTCTGGTCTTGAATTCTGATTTATTTATTTCTATGACATCATCTATCCTGAGGGAAACTCCCACCTGGCCGTCAAGGGTCAGAAAAACGTCTTCACTCAGCGTTTTAAGGATTACTTCGATCCTGAAGTCATCCGGCAGTACTATAGGCCTGTTTGTTAACGTATGGGAACATATCGGCGTAAGGACGATACTGCCGAGGGTGGGATAAAGGATGGGGCCTCCAGCGGAAAGCGAATATGCGGTTGATCCTGTTGGCGTTGAAATGATCAGTCCGTCCGCCTTGAAAGTAGTAACATAGAAGTCGTTAATATAAGTCTCCATGTCAATTATCCTCGCGAGAGCGCCTTTGTTTATTACCACATCGTTTAGAACGGTATATTCCGATATTTTCTGGCCATTTCTTTTGATCTCGGCGGTCAGCATTATCCTTTCTTCAATTGTGCATCCATTGCAGAGCATTCTGTTGACCGCGTTGAATATTTCATCCTTGTTAACTTCAGTCAAAAAGCCCAGGCTTCCCAGGTTTATTCCGAGAATCGGGATGCCTTTTTCAGCTACAAGCCTGCTGACGCCGAGCATGGTTCCATCTCCGCCAAGAACGAGGATCACATCGACGAGCGAGGGAATCTCCGTCCTCAAAAAGCCTTTCATGTTAAGTCCCGAAGCCGCCTCGATATCTACATAAGGCTCATAGCCTTTCTTTTTCAGCCAGGGCAGCAGAATCTGTAATATCTGCAGGGGTTCGTCTCTGCCGGATTTACAGATTATTCCAATCTTCTTCATTTATTCCCTCAATCGTTATTTCTCGAAGGTCGTCGCCTTTAGCTTTCATCTTCATTTTTATGGCATGTTCGGGAAATCCATCTTCCGCTATTTCAGCCCATTCTATAACAGATACGGAATCGCTTCCCATGCACTCCCAAACCCCTGTGGCGTCAAGGTCGTCGCCTTCTCCTATTCTGTACAGGTCGATATGATAAAAAGTCGGATCGCTTTCATATTCAGCGATTATCGTAAAGCTGGCGCTGGTTATATCTCTTTTGGCGATGCCGAACGCGCCGGCGATGCCCTTTGCCATCGTTGTTTTTCCTGTTCCCAGCTCTCCATATAATCCTACGACGTCGCCGGCCTTTAAGATTTTACCGAGCCTGAAGCCGATATCTTCAGTCTCTTCAGGACTCCTGCTTATCAGTCTCACCAAGTATCCCATGTATTAAATCTATTTTTCCGATAATACCGACCAGCTTTTCATCACTCATGACCGGCAGAAGATGTATCTTTTTTTCATACATAATAGTCGCAATATCCTGGAGAGATGTTTCCGGGGCAACGGTGATGACATCTCTGGCGCATATTTCAGCGACTGTAGACGCGGACATTCGCTTTATCTCGTCTTCCACGGAGCTGAACCCCTCAAGGGGGATGACGGCGTCAAACAGTCTGAGCAGCGTCGGAATATGAAAACGGGTGTTCTGTTTTATAAGATCGTTTTCCGTAACGATTCCGACAAGCCTGTTGGTAGTGTCCAGTACGGGAGCTCCGCTTATTCTGTTTTTAATAAGCAGTCTGCCCAGTTCTTCCACTGTTGTTTCAGGAGATACCGTTATTACATCCGTTTTCATTATGTCTTTTGCTTTTAACATATAGCTACTTTTAATTTTTCAATAATTTTAACATGTTACATAATAAATTTGTGAAACACACA
>JAYWMP010000245.1:0-2263 GCA_035873255.1 Nitrospirota bacterium | reverse complement strand
AGCTCCGGGCCGGTCGGTCCATATTTTATAATTTTTATTATATAAAATTCACCCGTCTAACAGATTTTTGAGACCGGGAAAAAAGATGTCCCTGTTCAGCTATTCAGAGGTGATCCGGGCAGACTTGTTTATGCCACATTCAGGTAAATCATCAAGCTCCTGATATTTTCAAAATAACCATCTCATAAGCGTCGAGCGGAATTCTTACCGCATGCCTCAAACCTGCCTGCTCCACGGCAAATACCTTCCCGGTATCAAGCAGATTAACCACTTTATTTCCGGAGGTGCTCAAATGCAGATCTACAGTGACAAAATCACTCCTTGGTTTGTCGCCCAGGTTCATGGCGACAAGTATCTCCGCGGAGTCAAGAATCCTGGAGTATGCAAGAGTGCATTGCAGGTCAACAGGATGGCCGAAATCCATTCCGTTACCGGATATTTCCCTGAAATACTGCCTGCCGTAGCGCAGCGCCGGTTCCTGCTTTCTGATCCCGGCTATTCCGGCGATGCTTTTGTATATCGGATGGTCCGGGTTAAAAAAATGATGCCCGGTGCTGTCAAAGGCCCCCCAATTACCACCAAACATACATTCCCTGACATATTTATCATTATCTCCTCCGCCGTCAAAGCCCTGCTCCGTGCCGTAATATATACAAGGCACACCCTGGCTTGTCAGAAGATACCCGATCGCAAGCACGGCCTGTTTCTCAACGGGATTATTATGCATGAAACGTCTGTAAGGCCTGGACATCTGGTCATGGTTGTCCACAAATGTGACAAAATAACGACCGGCTTCTCCATGATCGGCATACGCTGTCTTAAACCGCTCGTAGCGGTCGAGCAGATGAGAAGGATTCAGAAAACCCTTCATGACCTCTTCAAGTATAAAATACAGAGGAAAATCCAGCGCGGCGTCGAGTGATGGAAAGCGCTCGGTAGTCCCCGGTATCCGGCTGTTACGGCCCAGGTACTTGTGAATGGTCATGTCATCACCCACTATCTCACCAAAAATAAAAAAATTGTGCTTGCCGATACTCCGGGTATATTCACGCACTGCATTACAGAATAAAGCGGTCGAGCTTGACTCCATATGTTTAACTGTATCAATACGGAATCCGTCGATATCAGCCGTCGCAATTATGTATTTATACGCCTTGATCAGGGTGTCCAGAACATCGGGCCGGGTAATATCAAGTTCTTTCAGGCTCAGGAAGTCACCGTTAACGGCTTCCTCTCGGTCACACCAGTTTCTTATCTGTCCCCGCCTCTTATAGCATTCCGGTCCCTGCAGCTCTACAGGCCAGACACCGTCGTTTTCCTGTAATCCCGGGGCAGGATCGACCTCCCGCCATGACCCGAAATCGAATGGACCCGGGGCATCTTTCCAGTAGAAATATGCATCATCATTCGGGTAAGACCAGTTATCTCCAGTATGATTGATGATAATATCAAGAATGACGTACATATTCCTCCTGTGTGCCTGCCTGACCAGTTCCTGAAGGTCCTTTTTCGAGCCAAACCTTGGATCCACGTCCAGGAAATCCTGAATGCCGTATCCATGATAGGTATCATTCTTCTCCTGACGGTTCTTCAATATGGGGCTCAGCCATATCGCGTTGGTTCCAAGCCCCTGAATATAGTCCAGGCGGCGTATAATGCCCTTCAGGTTTCCTCCCTGAAACAGCCTCCCCTGCTCCGGGTCCCTGCCGAGAGGTGCTGAATCAGGATCATAGGGCGGGATGTCATCCTGATTATTGTCAAAGCGGTCTACCAGAAGAAAGTATATAAACATGTCCCTCCAGTCAGATGGTGAAGAAAAAACTTTTTTTGGCGGCTTAAAATCCACTTCCTTGATGCTTCCGGGCCTTTTCGCCATCTCATAACCTCCTGTCAACCGAAAAAATCTGGTGAAATAAAATGCCTGCCTTAGTTAGCGTCTGTTTATAAACACAACAAATGGGCCGTCATTCACGCGGTCTGTTGAGCGGGAATCCAGTCTCTTCAATGAGTTCTGGATGCCCGAAGACCCCCGATCGGAGTCGAGGGCAGGCTTCGGGCATGACAAAAATTAAAAACAGCAGTTTATGGACAGACTCCAGCTAGCGTTTTACTCTACCATTATTAAATTGAATCTTCTTGTCATTTTCGGGATTTTTTTTGACATATTTTGCTTAAATCCAGACGGCGCTACAGGCAGTCAACTCCTTGTGCCGATAAAATTCATTAACAACCACCGGCAGGGGTGAGGAAAAAAGAATATTTC
>JAYWMP010000219.1:0-1712 GCA_035873255.1 Nitrospirota bacterium | reverse complement strand
ATTTATCTTCGCGTTTCCGATTTTCCGGGCATCCGGGTGTTTTTTAAGTATTTCAAGAATCGACGTTTTTTTCAGAATGCCGGTTCTGGCTATCAGCGCCCCCAGCATTACCATATTGGCGGACCTGGTGCTTCCCGAAGATCCCGCGATTTCTGTTGCAGGGACGTGGACGGTTTCTATATCTCTTCTGAAATCAGGTTTTTTTACCAGGGATGAGTCAAGGAACAGGATCCCTTTTTTAATCAGTCCGGGTTGAAATTTATCATATGAAGGCCTGTTCATTGTTACGAGGATGTCCGGGTTCCGCACTATGGGAGAACCAATCATTTCATCGGAGATGATGACCGTGCAGTTAGCCGTTCCACCTCTCATCTCGACTCCATAGGAAGGGAACCATGTTGTCTCTTTTTTCTCGGTCATGCCGGCAAACGCAAGTATTTTGCCGAAGAACAGAATTCCCTGGCCACCCGAACCCGCTATTAGTATTCTTTTCTCCAGTTAATTATTCTCCATGAATTTGTCTTTTATAACGCCGGGGGGATATACCCGGACCATGCTGGTTCTGATCCATTCAAGGGATTCTTTTGGCGACAACCACCAGACGGTCGGGCAGGGCGAGAGCATCTCCACAAAGCTGAACCCCTTGCCCTCGATCTGATAACGGAATGCTTTTTTTATGGCGTCTTTTGCAATCAAAATATTTTTATATGAGTCCATGGATACTCTCTGGATGAAAGATACTCCCTCTATTGTTGAGAGAAGCTCCGACACGCGCAGAGGATAACCGGAGGTACTGAGATCCCTTCCATCGGGGGTTGTTGTTGTCCGTTGCCCCGGGAGTGTGGTAGGGGCCATCTGCCCTCCCGTCATTCCATACGTGGCGTTGTTTACAAAAAATACGGAAAAGTTGTCTCCCCTGTTTGCCGCGTGTATTATTTCGGCCGTGCCGATGGCCGCAAGATCACCGTCCCCCTGATAAGAGAAAATTATTTTATCCGGCATTGTTCTTTTAAGGGCGGTCGCAACGGCCGGGGGGCGTCCATGCGCGGCTTCGAGCATGTCGAAATTGAAATAGTCATACGCAAAAACAGCGCACCCCACTGGTGCTATGCCTATGATTTTCCCCCTCAGTTTCAGGGAGTCTATACATTCGGCTATAAGCCTTTGAATCAGGCTGTGACCGCATCCCGGGCAGTACCTGAAAGGGGCCGATTTAAGACTCCTGGGTCTTCTGAAAATTTTTCTCATCTATCATTCCCTTAAAACAGAATATCTGGTTTTTGCCTGCCGCCTTTGCGGAATAAAGCGCGGTGTCGGCCGCGGAAAGCAGGTTTTTGGCATCGGAAGCATTTTGAGGATATGAGGCAATGCCTCCGCTGAGCGTAACCTTGACCCCGGTCGTCTCATAAACCATAAAAGTAGTTTTATAGACAATATCTTTTATTCGTTCGGCCAGCAGGATAGTCTCTTCTTCGTCTGTATTCGGTAGGATTATTATGAATTCCTCACCACCATACCTTACCACTATGTCGGTCTCTCTTGATATTGATTTCAGGATATTCGCCAGGCCCTGGAGAACCTCGTCTCCGGCAAGATGGCCGTATGTATCATTGATTTTTTTAAAGTTGTCTATATCGAAAAGTATAAGAGAAAAAGACTTTCCGTACCTGTTTGTCCGGGCGATTTCCAGGTCAAGACACTCATAGAAGTAT
>JAYWMP010000213.1:0-15292 GCA_035873255.1 Nitrospirota bacterium | reverse complement strand
TGGAAAAGATAAAGCTACTCTGTTAAAATGAAGGCCTGTATTTTCGGAGGTGTTTATGGAATTTAAAGGACAAACCGTGATGGTGACCGGCGGCGCCCAGGGTATAGGCAAGGCGATAGCGGAAAGTTTTGCGGGAAAGGGAGCGAATCTGGTCATAGCGGATATATCATTGGGAGCTGCTGAAGCTACGGCCGGGGAGATAGCGGCTCAAGGCGTAAAGGCCAGGGCGTTGAAGCTGGATGTATCAAAGTCAGAGGAGATACAAAGCGCGTTCAGGGAGATCATAAAAGAATTCGGGAAGCTCGATGTTTTAGTCAATAATGCCGGAATCACCAGGGATTCACTTATATTGAGGATGAAAGAGGAAGACTGGGACACGGTCATTTCGGTTAACCTCAAGGGGGTTTTTCTCTGTACGAAGGAAGCCGTAAAGATAATGGTTAAGCAGCGCTATGGAAGGATCGTGAGTATCGCTTCTGTTGTTGCTTTTATGGGCAATCCTGGTCAGGCCAATTACAGCGCTTCAAAGGCGGGCATAATAGGACTCACAAAGACGACAGCGCGGGAATACGCGGCCAGGGGCATAACGGTCAATGCCGTGGCGCCTGGATTCATCGCGACAGCCATGACGGACGAGTTGAATGAAAATATAAAGCAGGAAATGTTAAAATCCATACCAGCCGGAAAATTCGGGTCGGTGGATGATGTTGCGAATGCCGTTGTTTTTCTCACATCACCGGAGGCGGGATATATAACGGGACAGGTCATACATGTCAACGGCGGTATGTATATGTAAAGAAGGACGCCTGA
Organism: Nitrospirota bacterium; assembly: GCA_035873255.1. GTDB lineage: Bacteria > Nitrospirota > Thermodesulfovibrionia > Thermodesulfovibrionales > UBA6898 > JAJRYC01. The sequence goes on along the minus strand of JAYWMP010000213.1, from coordinate 14,482 downwards.
GCCGGAACGAGTTAATATTTAAGCATCTATAAGTATATATTGTGTCTTTGAAATTATCAGATTAAATCGGAGGTTAATTAATTATGGAAGAAGAAGTAAAGGAGATTATAGCAAAACAGCTTGGAGTGAATGTCACGGATGTTACCCCGGATGCTTCATTTGTTGAGGACCTTGGCGCTGATTCACTTGATACAGTCGAGCTCGTAATGGCGTTCGAGGATACCTTTAATATCGAAATACCCGACGAGGACGCGGAAAAGATTACAAAGGTCAAAGACGCGGTGGAATACATTAAAAACAAACAGGCTTAAGACTTAATGACTAAAAGAAGAGTTGTTGTAACAGGGCTGGGGCTTATAACCCCGCTGGGCATCGGTGTCGAAAAGAGCTGGAACGGACTGGTCCAGGGCAAATCCGGAATTAGTAAGATAACCCAGTTCGATGCCTCCGCTTTCCATACGCAGATAGCCGGCGAAGTCGGGGGTTTTAATCCTGAAGATTACATGGAGCCCAAGGAAGTTAAAAAAATGGACCGCTTTATCCATTTCGGCCTTGCGGCTGCGACAATGGCGATGGAAGACTCCCGGCTGAAGATCGACGAAGGGAATGCCGCGAGGACGGGAGTTTTTGTGGGCGCCGGCCTTGGCGGATTGCCCGCAATCGAGCGTTACCATAAAGTATTGCTGGAGAAAGGCCCGAAGAGAATAACACCTTTTTTTGTCCCCATGCTTATCATCAATCTGGCCGCGGGACAGATATCAATAAAGTATGGCGCTAAGGGACCCAATTCCGCGGTTGCGACGGCATGCGCGACAGGCAGCCATTCTATAGGCGATGCCTTTAAGGTGATACAGCGCGATGACGCCGATGTTATGATCGCGGGTGGGACCGAATCTGTTATTACGCCTATGGGAATAGGCGGTTTTAACGCCATGAAAGCGCTTTCCACAAGGAATGACGAACCGGAAAAGGCGAGCAGGCCGTTTGATAAAGACAGGGACGGATTTGTGATGGGTGAAGGCGCGGGTATTTTAGTGCTCGAAGAGCTATCACACGCGATCAGGAGAAATGCGCCGATATACGCCGAGATTCTGGGATACGGGCTTACAGGAGACGCGTATCATATAACTTCGCCGGCGCCCGGTGGCGAAGGCGCGGCCAGATGCATGGCGATGGCCATGAAAGACGCCGGGGCCGATCCTTCGGAGATTAATTATATAAACGCTCACGGCACATCAACCAGGCACGGGGATGAACTTGAAACAGCAGCTGTCAAGACGGTCTTTAAAGACCATGCGTACAAACTCAGGGTCAGCTCGACAAAATCGATGACCGGCCACCTGCTGGGCGCAGCGGGCGGTGTAGAGGCTGTTGTGTCCGTGCTGAGCATTGTTAATAATACAATTCCTCCGACGATCAACCTGGAAAATCCCGATCCTGAATGCGATCTTGATTATGTTCCGGATAAAGCGGTACGGGCGGAGATTAATTGCGCCATGTCCAATTCGTTTGGCTTTGGCGGGACGAATGCCTGCCTTATCTTCAGGAGATTCAAAGACTGATCATACTCAATGGATGCAAGAGACGGTCAGGGAATCCTTCGGACTTTCATGCCAATATCAAAACCGAATATTGAAAAGACGGAAAAGATCATCGGATATGTTTTTAAGAACAGGGAACTGCTTTTAGAAGCCCTGACCCACGCGTCTTATTATCACGAAAATAAAGACAGCCTGTCATATAATGAACGGCTTGAATTCCTGGGTGATTCAGTTATAGGCCTGATTATTGTTGAATATCTTTTTCTCCTGCCACAAAACTATTCCGAATCAGTCCTTGCAAAATTAAAATCCTATCTCGTCAGTGAAGCCGTTCTGGCCGGAATAGCCGGTTCCATCTCTCTGGGTGAGTACCTTTTTCTTGGAAAAGGAGAGGAGTCGACAGGGGGCAGAAATAAAAAATCCATACTCTCGGACGCGCTGGAAGCTGTTATTGGCGCTGTCTATCTTGACGGCGGTTATGAAAAAACAAGAAAAATAGTCCTCTCTTTTTTCAGGGACCGGATTTCCGGAGCTGTAAAGTCCGGGGAATTCTATGACGACAAGACTGAACTACAGGAAAAGAGCCAGCTTCTTTATGGCCAGCTTCCGGAATACAGGGTCATAAAGCAGCAGGGAGAAGAGCATAAAAGGATTTTCACCGTCGCCGTCTATCTTGACGGAAAAAAACTTGGGGTTGCCTCGGGCAAGCGGAAAAAAGAGGCCGAGACACTCGCCGCCCGCAAGGCGCTGGAGAAGATCAGTTCGTCATAGACAGGCCTACCTGTAATTTATAAATTCGATATGGATATCAAAGTCCTTTTCCTTGATCGAATTGATCAGCGCCTGCAGGTCATCTATCTTTTTTGCCCTGATCCTGACCTGATCTTTCTGGATCTCCGGCTGGACTTTCAGTTTCGCGCCCTTCACAAATTTTACTATCTCTTTCGCCTTCTCGACGGGGATGCCCTGCTGAAGGGTTATGACCTGCCGTACCGTACCACCCGCCGCCTGTTCGATTTTGCCGTAATTTAAGGCCTTCAGCGCTACGCCACGCTTTATCAGCTTTGACTGTAAAATGTCCAGTACGCTTTTCATCTTATGCTCGTCATCGGATACAACCGTAATTTCGTGCTGGTTCTGGTTTAACTCGATACTGCTTTTGCTGCCTTTGAAGTCGAACCTCTGTCCGATCTCCTTCATCGCCTGCTGAACAGCATTCAGGACTTCCTGTAAATCTACCTTGCTCACTATGTCAAAAGAATGTTCATCCGCCATTTTCTTCCTCCCTGAATAAAAGTTGCCGGTTTTAACCGCTTTTACCGGACCCGTCCGGCAATTTCCTGCGCAATTTGTCGTCAGTCTCGGGTTTGCATACGGGACAGAATAATTCCCCCAGATCCAGGGGGCATGAATGTCCTCATCCCTCGTAACAGATGCATTGATTAACCGGCTTACCGCAAATTTCACATTTTTCCATCATTGAATTATAGCTCTTTAAAAACCGGTTCTTCAATACTATAATATCTTTTCTTTCAATATTTAATGGATTTTTGTTAAAATTAGCCGCTACCTGAATATTTAAATAACAAGTAATAATGAGTTTTTTAACCCGGAGGTTTTATAATGGACTATTTTTTTGATGAAGAACAGATAATGATCAGGGACCTTGCGAGGCAGATCGCTGAAGAGAAGATCGTGCCTGTACGGGCCGAACTCGACGAAAAAGGGGAATTTCCATGGGAAGTAATGAAGGTTCTCGCCCAGTCGGATCTCTTCGGCCTTTTCATCCCGGAGGAATATGGAGGGCTCGGCAAGGGCTGTATTGAACTCTGCCTGGCTATCGAGGAATTATCCAGGGCCTGTGTCGGAGTATCGACAACTTATGCCGCAAATGCCCTGGGGACCTTTCCGATTCTGCTGTACGGCAGCGATGAACAGAAGAAGAAATACCTTCCTGATATAGCGTCGGGTAAGAGGCTTGTGGCCTTTGGATTGACCGAGGCTAATGCCGGCAGTGATGCCGGAGGAATTCAGACAACCGCCAGGCTGGAAGGGAATGAGTATCTGCTTAACGGTACAAAACAATGGATCACGAACGGCGGAGAAGCGGATATTTATTCCATAATCGCCATTACCGACCATACAAAAGGTCCACGCGGCGCTTCCGCGTTTGTTGTGGAAAAAGGAACACCGGGATTTTCTTTCGGCAAGAAAGAGGACAAAATGGGTATCAGGGCTTCCGCTACCACGGAGCTTATTTTTGACAACTGCAGGATACCGAAGGAAAATATAATAGGAAAAGACGGGATAGGATTTATCGTGGCCATGAAGACGCTTGATAACTCAAGGACAGGCGTTGGCTCTCAGGGCGTCGGCGTTGCACAGGGCGCGTTTGATGAGGCTGTGAAGTTTGCCAGGCAGAGAGTACAGTTCGGCCACCCCATCATAAGTTTCCAGGCGGTGCAGCATATGCTGGCCGATATGGCGACTTCCATAGAGGCCGCGAGGGCGTTAATCTACTCGGTTGCCAGGTTTATTGATAACGGCGCGAAAGATGTCTCCAGGGAATCCGCCATGTCCAAGGTTTTCGCGACCGATGTCGCCATGAAGGTGACGACCGACGCGGTGCAGGTCATGGGTGGTTCGGGATACATGAAGGAATATCCTGTTGAAAAGATGATGAGAGACGCAAAGATTCTTCAGATCTTCGAAGGCACCAACCAGATACAGAGAAATGTCATAGGACAGGCACTGATAAAAGAGACCGTAAAAAAGAAATTATAGACGGCATGTTGCTATGACTGGTTTTATAGAATCTCTTGAGATTTCGAATTCACCATACGTGAATGCGGCCCTCTCGATACTCGTATTCATAGTAATAGCCAAGATTATAGACCTGATCGTCGATAAGTTGCTGCGGAAAATCGCAAGCTTCACAAAGTCGCGCATCGACGACAAAATAATTGACCTGGTCCGCGGACCGATATTTTTTACGGTAATAATAGCAGGCTGTGTCTTTGCTGTTACGTATCCGAACCTTGGGCTGAAGTCCGCGTTTTACATCAACGGAATATTGTATTCGGTCCTTGTGGTGATCTGGTGCGTCACGGCGATAAGAATCAGCAGCTTAATTATAGAACGCGCTGTATTCCGGATATCGGACGCAACGGGATTGAGCCGGGACATTGCACCTCTGGTCGGGAATATTTCCAGAATCGCCATCATAATCTCCGGTCTGATGATGGTCCTTTCCATCTGGAAGCTGAATATTTCACCGATTATAGCCTCGGCCGGAATTGCCGGAGCGGCTGTCGCCTTTGCCGCCAAGGACACCATAGCCAATCTGTTCGGCGGAATCAGCGTTTTCATGGACAAACCCTTCAAGATAGGAGATTATATCGTCCTTGATCAGGGCGAGAGGGGCGAAGTCGTCGCGATTGGAGTGAGGAGCACGCGGATCAGGACAAGGGACGATATACAGATCACGGTCCCCAATTCAATTATCGCCAATACAAAAATAATAAACGAAAGCGCCCCCATACCGAATTACAGAACGCGGATACCTGTTGGGGTCGCTTACGGAAGCGACATTGATATTGTCCAGGAGACACTCCTGGAGATCGCGGCTGAAAATACCAATGTCCTGGCTGAACCTTCACCAAGGGTGAGATTCCGGGCGTTCGGGGAGTCGTCGCTGAACTTCGAGCTTCTCTGCTGGATAAAAGAGCCGGCACTGAGAGGTTTTACTATCCATGCACTGAATTGCGGGATTTATAAAAAATTCCAGGAAATAAAGATAAAAATTCCCTTTCCCCAGAGAGACGTGCATATATACAGGGATTAACCGCGTGTCCACCATGCCTGTCAGTCATCTCTTCCGCCTTATGATCAGGTGAGAACCGGCGGATGATCGATTTTATGAGACATGTTGCTAAAAAACGTATACAATTAAGTCAGGGGGATATTACAGGTTAATATAACTTGATGTTTAATGCCAGGGGAGAAAACAGCACGCCCGACACGGTCCTGTTTGTCGATGATGAAGAAAATATTCTTAATTCCATCGACAGGCTCTTTGCCGGCGCCGACATAAAAATTCTTAAGGCCGTCAACGCGGCTGAAGCGCTTGATCTCCTGTCTAAAGAAAAAATAGCGGTAATTGTCTCGGACAATCAAATGCCCGGCACAAAGGGGACCGAACTCCTTTCGAGGGTCAGGGACGTTTCTCCCGATACAGTGAAGATACTGATGACAGCCTATGCCGACCTGGAAACAGCCGTGACAGCGATAAACAAAAGCGAGGTCTTCCGGTTTATCGTTAAGCCATTGAATAATGATGTCTTAATAGGGGCGGTGCGGGAGGCGATAACACGTTGCCATATTGTCCAGACCTTAAAAAAGGACGACGAAACCATTCTGTTTTCCCTGGCGCAGACTATCGAACTCAAAGATCATTATACGCGTGAACACTGTGAAAATGTGGCAAACTACGCCATGATGATCGCAGAGGCTTTGAATTTTGAAGAAGAAGCGAAAAAAAACCTGAAATACGGCAGTTGGCTGCATGACTGCGGCAAGATCGGGGTGCCGGAAGATATACTCAATAAAAAGGGCATACTTAATGAAGAGGAATACAACCTGGTAAAAAAGCATCCCCGATGGGGCGCTGATGTCGCTGAGCAGGCTAATATGTCCAGATCGATTGTTAATATTATCCTTCATCATCATGAAAGGTACGACGGCAAGGGGTATCCTTCCCGCCTCAAAGGCCGGGACATCCCATTTGAGGCGAGGATAGTGACCATCGCCGATGTCTTCGACGCCATGACCTCTGAAAGGCCTTACAGGACGAAACTCAGCCTTCAGCAGGCGGCTGAGAAGATGTTGTTATCCCGGGGCAGCGTCTTTGATCCCGAACTCCTCGAAATCTTTCTTTCACGTTGCTTTCACGTTAACAGGTGAATGAATTCAATATTTCTTTATTCTATCAACGGGATATAGTAATATTATACGAACACTCATAGTTGTTGAGCCGGCAAGGAGAACCGTATCAGCCCGACCGCCCCAAAAACAGCCATGGAAAGAGTCTGATAACCCGATACAGGGAATAATAGATCAGGAGGAGTTATGTCGAAAGGTTTCTTTATAACCGGCACTGACACCGGTGTGGGAAAAACAATAATTACCGGAGCCATTATCAGAGCATTAAACTCCACTGGAACAAAGACCTGCGGTATGAAGCCCGTTGAAAGCGGATGCAGAAGTGAAGGGGGCGTGCTCATCCCTGATGACGGCATGTTCCTTAAACGCATCGCCCGGATGGAAGAGCCTGTGTCTCTCATTACTCCATGCCGCCTCTCAAGCCCTCTCGCTCCCCTGCCTGCTTCGGAGATAGACCGGACAGACATAAATATCACTGAGATCAAAAAAGCGTTTACAGAACTCTCCAGCGGATATGAGGCTGTTGTGGTGGAAGGTGTCGGCGGGCTTCTTGTGCCGATCAGAACAGACTATTACGTGATCGACCTGGCAAGGGAATTCGGTCTGCCTTTAATTGTTGTCGCGAAGCCCGGACTTGGAACAATCAACCATCTGCTGCTCACGGTGAACTACGCGTTAAAGGAGGGGCTGGAAATTGCCGGAGTCATCATAAATTACAGCCATCCGCCTGAAAACAGTCTTGCCGAAGAGACAAACCCGGGGGTCCTGGCGCGGACATGTCCGGCGCCAGTAATCGGAACATTCCCCTGGCTTAAAGGCATAGAACAGGATTTAATAGAAAAGACCGCCGTTAATAACCTTGATCTTGATCTGATAAAAAAGCATATATACTAAATTAACTTCATCTGCTTCAGGACCTTTTTAAGTTTGACCTTATTCGGAGACGCCATTTCGCAGAGGGGCAGCCTGAATTCTTCCTTTATCTTTTTCATCATCGAAAGCGCTGTTTTTACGGATATGGGATTTGTCTCGATAAACATGGCGGCATTCAACGGCTCAAGCATATAATGTATCTTTCTTGCCCCGTCGGGGTCTCCACTCTCCCATAAAGCGCACATATCGGAGACAAGCTTCGGCGCTATATTCGCCGTTACGGAGATCACCCCTTTTCCACCAAGCGCCAGGAGCGGAAACGTCGTGAAATCATCTCCCGACAGCACGGTGATCCTGTCGCCGCAAAGACGGATCACTTCACTTACCTGTTTCATGTCACCCGTCGCCTCTTTAATCGCGACGATATTTTTAATCTTCGCCAGTCTGGCGACAGTCGCGGGCAATATGTTGACCGCGGTCCTCCCGGGCACATTATAAAGCACAATAGGTATCTTAACCTTTTCCGCAACCGCCTTATAATGCCTGTAGAGACCTTCCTGTGTCGGTTTGTTGTAATACGGCGCGACCAGAAGCGCGCCATCAGCCCCTGATTTCTTTGCCGCCTTTGTAATCATTATTGTCTCGTCCGTGGCATTCGCGCCGGTGCCTGCTATGACCGGCACTCTTTTATTTACGGCTTCGACTGTAAATTTTATGACATCGTGATGCTCTTTATAATCCAGCGTTGCCGATTCACCCGTAGTTCCGCACGGCACAATAGCGTTAGTACCCTGTTTTATGTGCCATTCAATAAGGTCGCCGAAGGCCTTTTCGTCTACCCTGCCTTTTTTAAACGGTGTTACTATCGCTACTATAGAACCTCTGAACATATTTGCCTCCTGAATACTTTTATACAAACTTAATTCCTATTTTGAACTGCTCCAGATCGGGCCTTCTCCATACTACAATGCCTGCGTCATATCCTGAATGATGATTGAACATGAGCACATGGCCGGGTTCCAGAGGATAGTCTGTCTGTAGGCACAACCCCAGTTCGCTCTTATTAATAATTGTACCACTCAGATCCAGTCTTTTGAGCTCATGCAGTTCAAGGACACTCACGGAAAAAGCCAACGAATCCTCATGGCGCTCTCTTACGGCCCATCTTTTTTCCTCATTCATTTATCCCACCCCCATTTTTGAATATCCACCTCACCCGAGTATACTTCCACTGCTGGGCCCGTCATATATATGTGGTTCTCCGGACTCCATTCTATCAGGAGCTGACCGCCCTGCAACATAACGTTGACTTTTTTGCCGGTAAGCCCTTTAATATTAGACGCGACAGCAGACGCCGCCGCTCCTGTTCCGCACGCCATAGTTTCTCCCGCCCCTCTTTCCCATACGCGCATTTTAATATTCCCGGAATCAATTACCTGTACAAACTCGACATTAATCCTGTTGGGAAATAACTCATGATTTTCTATCAAAGGCCCCCATTTTACAACATCTACCGTATCGACATCATCAACAATAATAACGGCATGAGGATTTCCCATTGACACACATGTTAATTTAAACATTTTTTCATCTATTTTTAAAGGAAAATCTTTTATCACCCCTTCAATCCGGACCGGGATGAGCCTTCCTTCGAGTATCGGCTCCCCCATATCGACCTTCACCATATCGCCGGATCTTTCCGGCTTTATTATCCCGGCATGAGTTTCGACCGAGAGTTCATCCTTTTCAGACAGCCGCCTGTCCCATATATATTTTGCGAAACAGCGGATACCGTTTCCGCACATCTCGACCTCGCTGCCGTCGGCATTGAATATCCTCATCATGAAGTCAGCCGCGCCTGAATTGTAAATTAGGAGCAACTGGTCCGCGCCTACTCCGAATCGCCTTCGGCAGAGCCTTCTTGACAGCCTGGGTATGTCCTGAAGTTCTCCATGGCGGCGGTCCATGACTATGAAGTCATTGCCGAGACCATGCATTTTTGTGAATAAAAGTTTCATTTTTAATAATTAATCGCGATCATCCAACCGGCAAACACTGGACGCCCGTAATGAATCCTTCCTTAAGAGAAGCATTGCATTTTATATCTCATCTCAGATAACCGGGAATCTCTTCATCTTTTACCAGATCTTTGTATTCGCCCCGTCTTCTGACGAGACCGTGGGTCCTGCCTTTTACCATAACTTCGGCAATCCCCGGCCTGCTGTTGTAGTTTGAACTCATCGACATGCCATAGGCGCCGGCGCTCATCACCACGAGGTATTCTCCGCTTTTCACTCCGTGGATCTGCCGTTCCCTTGCCAGGAAATCTCCTGATTCACATATTGGGCCGACAATATCAGCTGTTATTTTCTTTCTTCTGTTCCTGACGGCGGGCAGAATATGGTGATATGCGCTATAGAGGGACGGCCGCATCAGGTCATTCATCCCGGCATCAACAATAATAAAATCCTTTCCTTCTCCCTTTTTAAGATAGAGCGTTTTTGTGACGAGAATGCCCGCGTTGCCGGCAATAGATCTCCCGGGCTCCAGTATCAGGGTCAGTTTTCTCTCATTGACCAGTGGAAGGATATTTCTTGCCATGTCCGCGGGGAGCGGGGGGGTTTCATTGAGATACGGGATCCCGAGCCCACCGCCGATATCAAGGTACCTGATATTAAAATTCAGTCTCTGCAGTTCATCTACAAGGACCAGTATCCTTTTCATCGAATCAACAAATGGGGATATATTCGTTATCTGTGAACCTATATGCTTGTGTACGCCGATCACCGATATATTTTTCAACCCCGATGCGATCCTGTAGTTTTCGATTGCGTCTTCTATAGCTATACCGAACTTGTGTTTTTTCATTCCGGTCGAGATATAAGGATGTGTCAGGGCGTTGATGTCAGGATTGATCCTCAATGCTATCGGGGCCTTTAATCTCATCTTCCCCGCGACCCGGTTGATCTCCCGCAATTCATCCTCGGATTCGACATTGAACATCAATATCCTGGATTTAAGCGCATATCTTATCTCTTCCTCTGTCTTGCCGACGCCAGCGTAAACTATTTTTTCCGGAGGAATCCCTGCCCTTAGCGCTCTGAAGAGTTCTCCCCCTGAAACTATGTCCGCTCCACTGCCGTTTTTGGCTAAAAGCCTTAAAACAGCTCCGTTTGAATTTGCCTTGAGCGCATAGCAGATAATATTGGGACAGTTTTTGAAGGCATCCTTATACGCTGTAAAGTGCCTTAAAAGTGTCTTGTAACTGTAGATATAAAGGGGCGTGCCGTATTTTTCCGCGAGTAATTTGACAGGCACGTCCTCGGCATACATCCCGTTCCCTTTGTAATTAAAAAAATGCATATAACACCGTCTTGTTTTCTCTTTATTTTCAATATGTTTTAACATAAACAACGGATCAAAGTCAAAAATAACCCGGATAATATTTGCGTTCAACGGGTGCTGGCCATCGTATTTGCGGCTGCGAAAAAAGCATGAAAATGGAAGGGTCTCCTGATTTTTTCATAAAGAACTGCTAAAATATATCACTTTTGCTACAAAATAGCGGTTACTGACCGGGAATCTGATCAAAAGAGGTATCAATGGGTAAAAACATAGTCGAGAAAATTTTTGGATCGCACCTTTCCCATGGCGAAATAAAAACAGGCCGGCCGGTTGGACTGAAAATCGACCAGGTCTATACGCAGGACGCAACGGGTACGATGACCTGGCTTCAGTTCGAGGCCATGGGTCTTGACCGGGTGAATGTTCCGCTCGCGGTCTCATACGTCGACCACAATATGGTGCAGTCTAATTTTATGAACCCCGACGATCATCTGTTCCTCCAGACCGTCGCGGCAAAATACGGGGCGTATTTTTCCAGGCCGGGGAACGGGATATGCCACCAGGTGCATCTCGAACAGTTTGCCATTCCGGGCAAAATCGCTTTGGGCACGGACAGCCACACACCGACGGGCGGTGGGATCGGGATGATAGCGATAGGGGTCGGCGGACTTGACGCGGCCACGGTTATGGGCGGCTCGGACTTTGAACTGACTATGCCCGCGGTAGTCAAAATAAATCTCACGGGCAGGCTGGACCGGCCCTGGGTAACAGCAATGGACGTCATTCTCGACATACTGGGAAGGCTCACCGTAAAGGGCGGTGTTGGAAAAATAATGGAATACGGTGGTCCCGGCATCCTGGATCTTAATGTAACGGAAAGGGCGACTATAACGAATATGGGAGCTGAACTCGGCGCTACAACATCCATCTTCCCGAGTGATGAAAGGACAAAACTCTATCTCTCCGCCATAGGCAGGGCTTCGGACTGGAATGAACTCTCGGCGGATGAAGACGCCGTATATGCCGAGACCATTGAACTCGACCTCGGCTCAATAGAACCGATGATCGCCCAGCCGCATAGCCCTGACAACACAGTTACGGTAAAAAGTCTTTCAGGCACAAAAGTTAACCAGGTCTGCATCGGCAGCTGCACAAACTCCTCATATCAGGCCATGAAGTCAGTCGCATCCATCCTGAGAGGCAATACTGTCGCGGAAAGTGTAAACCTTCTGATTAATCCCGGTTCAAAGCAGGTATACGAGATGATATCAAGGGAAGGTCTCACATCGGACATGATAGCAGCAGGCGCGCGCATGCTCGAATCATCCTGCGGGCCGTGCATAGGCATGGGCGGCGCTCCAGGTTCCGGACAGGTCTCGGTCCGCTCATTCAACAGAAACTTCAGGGGCCGCAGCGGTACAAAAGACGCGTCGGTCTATCTTGCCGGCCCTGTCTCCTGCGCCGTCTTTGCGCTTAAAGGAGAAATCACGGACCCGCGTAAATCAGGACTTGATATCGGCATATTCGAGGAACCCGGGGAATATCTCATAAACAGGAACTTTATAATCCCTCCAAAGGAAGAGACCTCGGACATAAAAGTGATCAAGGGACCCAACATAAAAGAAGTACCGGTCAAGGAGATGCTGCAAGACATAATCGACGCGGAAGTTCTCCTTAAACTCGGCGACAATATAACAACGGACGATATAATGCCGGCCGGCGCGGCAGTCCTTCCCTACCGGTCGAACATTCCGGCAATATCGGAATTTGTATTCACAAACATTGACAACACCTTCAGCGGAAGGGCGAAGGAAGCGATAAATAAAGGGGGCGGAATAATCATCGGCGGCGAGAACTACGGACAGGGATCATCCAGGGAACACGCGGCAATCGCTCCGATGTTTCTCGGAATACAGGCCGTCATAGCGAAATCCTTCGCGAGGATACACCGTTCGAATCTGATAAACTTCGGCATACTGCCGCTCCAGTTCGATAATCCTGAAGACTATGACCGCATAGAAAAAGGAGTTCGCCTGGTGATAAAGGACCTGTACTCTTCGCTCAACGGCGGACAGATATACAGGGCGGAAAACACGGGCGACGGAAGTTTCATCATCGTAAAATCGGTCCTGAACGAACGTGAAAAGGCCATACTGATAAAGGGCGGCCTTCTTCCTTACACAAAAGAGCGCACTGCATCCGGCGTCGCCTGATCTTTATTATCCCCGGAAAAAAGACATGCGCGCCCGGGAAAATTTAATATTGCGCTTTTGCTTTAAATAGAAAAATGATAGACTGAGACAGTAAGGATTGACAGGAAAAGACGAATAATTGTATCCTTATTGGTTGTTTAGTTTTCGGGCCGCTAGCTCAGTTGGTAGAGCAACGCCCTTTTAAGGCGTGGGTCGAAGGTTCGAATCCTTCGCGGCTCACCAGATGTCCCCATCGTCTAGCCTGGCCCAGGACATCGCCCTTTCAAGGCGGTAACGCGGGTTCAAATCCCGCTGGGGACGCCAAAAAATCAAGGGGTTACGAAAGTAACCCCTTTTCTTTTTCAGGGAAGATATACAAGGCGATCCTTTGTGCTCATGATGCCTGTTTGGCGGTCCTTGTCAGGTATATTCACCGGAACCCGGTACGGGCGAAGCTGGTGAAGACGCCGGGGGACTACCACTGAACTTGAACAACGACTGATTATCTGCTTATTTTCAGGATTATTTCTCCCGAATTCCACGAACTATATCAACAATTTCTTCTGCAGAAAGATTAACATTGATGCCAGCAACAACCAGTGGAGATCGTTTTATTGCTGCTGATGCCATACATGGAGTCCATCGGCGATCAAGGCGCCGGGCATCAAAGTATAATTTCAAATAGCATGAGTACCGTGCTATCATGTTAGTGTGATCCGGTCATTTAAAAATAAAGGAACAGAAGATATATTTAATGGCATAAATTCAAAAGATGCGAGAAAAACATGCGCACAAGTATTATGGAAAATTGCAACAAGGAAACTGGATCAACTGGATTCAATAATACAACTTAATGAATTGCGCATTCCGCCGAACAACAGACTGGAGGCCTTAACAGGAGATAGAAAAGGTCAATACAGCATAAGGATAAATGATCAGTATCACATCTGCTTTATCTGGATCGAATCCGGGTCGGATAAAGTAGAAATTACAGACTGTCATTGAGATAAAAACAGGAGGCAAACAATGATCAGGATACCAACACACAGAGAACCGACTCACCCGGGGGAAATGTTGCTTGAGGAGTTTCTTCACCCTATGGGCATTACGCAGAGAGAACTGGCTGAAAAAATTCATGTGCCCTATCAGAGAGTAAATGAAATTATCAACAAGAAACGCGGCATTACGCCAAGTACTGCCTTAAGGCTTGCAAAATTATTCAGAGTTTCAGAAGATTTCTGGATGAACCTTCAGTTACGCTGGGATTTATATAGAGCCAGACTGAATGAATCAGAGGAATTGAGGGAAATCAGACCGTTAAAAGTGAAGGAGCCAGCGGTTTAACAGAAAGATTGCCCAACACGTAGAAGGCATTGGATCGAATACGAGACAGCAGGCGCTTTTTAATGAAATAAAGGAAGGCGTTACATGAGGACAGGTACAGATATCCGACAGCAAACTTTACTTTATCACTGCCATCAAAAAGTGCGTTTATCTCGTCTTTGAGCTTGATATTGCATGTTCCAATAGGGCACCAGGGGCTTTTTTCTGGCTGTTTTTCTTTTTGTTTTGGCTTTGGTCTTTGCTTTT
>JAYWMP010000152.1:0-2451 GCA_035873255.1 Nitrospirota bacterium | reverse complement strand
GATCAGACGCAATAACAGGCTTTTTCATGGCCATCGCCTGTAATACAGTCTGAGGAACACCTTCATTGGCATAAGAAGGATGAACAAGAATATCTATAGAGTGTAATATATCCGCCACGTCCTTTCTATGCCCCAACATATATACCTTATCTCCCACACCGGTCTCTGCTATCGTCTGATCAAGGGTCTTTCTGTAAGGTCCATTTCCCGCTATCACAAACCTTGCTTCAGGGACCTCTCTCAAAACCAGGGGGACCGCCTTTACAAGATAATCGAGTCCCTTCCAGCTCCTGATTACCGATACGGCGCCGATCAGTGGAGTTGATGATTCAAGATTAAGCTCCCTGCGAATATCAGAATGTTCTGTTTCGGGATTAAACACCTCGGCATCCACCCCTGTTGGAATAGATATAATCCTGGCAGGGTTAAAATTATTTGTCCTGACCATCTGCTCTTTTATTGCTTCGCCCGTTGTGATAATAAAGTGGGGAAGCAAGTTGTACAAAAGACCGGTCAACGGATTTTTGCCGATGGGAGTGGACAGGTGTCTCGTCCTGAGTGTAAGGGGTCGGTTTTTTGCAATCCTCGCCGCAGGAAGCACAAGCCAGCTGTCCTTTGAACTGTGAGTATTTATAATATCAAGCTTCTCCTTCTCTATAAGAGTCTTAAAAAATAATACGATACTAAAAAAGTTCCGTCTCCTGAATTCAACCGGTATCGTCTTAAGACCTTCTTTTTCCGCGTTTGACAACAGCCCGCTCTCCGGATGAGCAGCGATGATGATACTATGGCCCCGCTCTCTCATTCCAATTGCTTCACGGAGAATCCTTATCTCCTGGCCACCCCATCCCATCGATGCTTCTGTATGAAGAATACGCATATAATTAGAAATATCTCAGGTAGGCCCTGCTCAACCAGCCACTTGAATGAATAAAGAGTTTCTTTCTGAAAGTGAAAGGGCCTATATTGCCGATCACCAGCCGCTTAATCCTCCATATCTCCGTCGCGGGCGTATTCGCACCTTTTTCAGTAGTAAAGAGAAGCTCATAACCCGAAGACTTCGCCGCATCCACGTAGTCTTCATCATATTTTCCCCACGGCCAGCAGAGCATATTGCAGTCTTTATTCAATTTATCTTCAATTATTTTTTTTGAGATCTCAAGCTCCTCACGCAGTATGTCCGCACGTTTTGTTCTGTCGCTGTATAATTTGTCCCATCTCTGATGGGTATGAGTATGGGACTGAATATCTATCAGTCCCGACCCCTCCATCTCTCTCAACTCGTCCCACGACAGCATGACCGCTGAACCGTGGCCTGCCCGGATCATATTCTCGCACTCTCCATGGGAAGGCAGGCCCACAACTGTTCCTTCGTCAGACCTTTGCCTTCTTCCCTTTTCAGCAACCAGGGATGTAACAATGAAAATGACGGCCTTCATATCATATTGTTTCAGTATCGGGAACGCAAACATCCAGTTGTCAAGCCATCCGTCATCAAACGTTATCATGACAGGCCTTTTGGGAGGTAGTCGCCGGCCCTTCATAATTGATAAAAATTCATTCGTATGAAGTGCGGTAAAACCGCGTTCCCTGAGATACCTCATATGGCTTTCAAATATCCGTGGTCTGACATTAACGGAATCGCCCTCGGGATTGACATGATGATACATCAACACGGGGACACTGAAATTATTCCTGCTCATAATTATTACACTCCTCCACCCCCTGGGATGGAATCTGTGGAATCCCTTTCGTCCGTAAAAAAAAGACAGACTGGAAAAGATAAAGACTACCGCTCCTCTGCGTTCCTCTATTAAGAATTATCACTGGAAAACGCGAACGCATTATAAAGCTTCATGTAAGTATTGTTCCTTAAAATAAGCTGATCGTGGGTTCCGGTATCAATTATCTCCCCTTTATCGAGGATCACTATTCTGTCGGCATTCCTGATAGTAGACAGCCTGTGCGCGATAACAATGGTTGTTCTCCCTTTCATTAATTTCTCCAGGGCATCATGGACAAGCGCCTCGGAGACCGAATCGAGCGAGGAGGTGGCTTCATCAAGTATCAGTATCGGCGGATTCTTCAGTATCGCCCTTGCTATCGCCAGCCTCTGCCTCTGCCCACCCGAAAGCTTGAGTCCCCTCTCGCCTATGACTGTATCGTATTTTTCCGGTAATTCCCTGATAAACTCATCCGCATACGCCAGTCCCGCCGCCTCAACAATCTCACTTTCCGTGGCCCCTGTCCGCCCGAAAGCTATGTTTTCCCGGACAGTATCATCAAAAAGTATTACATCCTGACTGACAATCCCTATCAGTTCCCTGAATGAATGCAGTTCCACCTCATTTATATCTATTCCGTCAATCGTTATTGTACCGCTGGAAGGTTTGATAAATCTTGAAACTAAATCAACCAGAGTTGATTTCCCTACTCCGCTCTATCCGACAA
>JAYWMP010000136.1:0-9509 GCA_035873255.1 Nitrospirota bacterium | reverse complement strand
ATTCATACCGCGCCGGATAAGGGCTGCAAAGTTGTTCTCACCATTCCTTTGACAACTGGTAGTAAAAAATTACCGGAAAACACGTGAGTTTTTGCTCATGACAGATTCCAGAAACCGTAATATAATACCAGACATGCCTATAAGGATCTTTATCTTTGAGGATCACTGGATGTGCAGAGAGGCGCTTGTCTCTGTTTTAAATAAGGAGAGTGGGATAGAGGTGTTGGGATCAACCGGTAATGTCCGGAAAGGAATAGAGGAGGTCATAGGGATCAGGCCCGAGGTGGTCCTGATGGATATTCGTTTTCACGGGGAGAATCTCGGCATCGGGGCAACCTCGACAATCAAAGATAAATTGCCTGAAACAAACGTCATTATCTTTACTGAATTCCCGGATGAAGAGACACTGCAAAGCGCCGTTAAAGCCGGCGCCTCGGGATTTCTTTTGAAGAACGAGGTGCAGGACCCGGATATCATTATCAATGCAATTCAAGCCGTACACCATGGGGACGCATATATGACCCCATCAATGACTTCAAAAATTCTAAAAGTGATGAAGAGGTTAACGGATAGCCGTAAATATGAATTAACGAAGAGGGAATTGCAGATTTTAAAATTAATAACCGACGGCAATGACAATAAAGGGATTGCCGGAGCGCTGGACATAGAAACAAGGACTGTTGCAAACCATGTAAGCAACATACTCTTTAAACTGAACGTTAAGAACAGAACGGAAGCGGCGGCGATCGCAAGGAAGGAGGGGCTTATTGACTAAAGATATAATCTGAGCCACGTTTCAGCAGCAATCCGAAAGCACCCTGATTACAGGACCACGGCTTTTAGTTACAAGGAGTATTTTCATATCGCACTTGCAGTGCAAGCATATTAAAAAATCAGAATATCAAGGGGGGGGCATGATGATTTCAATCAGAAAACTATTAACACCTCTTTTCATGCTTTTTGTCGTTGTTTCGATAACCGCATGCGGCAGCGGAGGAGACGACAGCGCCGGGAGCAGCAATGTAGATATTTCCGGGTCATGGAGCGGGACCTGGGCAAGTTCGGTTTATACGTTAGACGATACTTTTGATACAACTATAACACAGCAGGGATCGATCCTGAGCGGATCAATCAATGTTCCTTATATAAGTTTGGCTGGTGCTGATTTAAAGGGGACGATTGATGGGCGTACCATTACCTTTGGCGATATCGCAGGTCTAATTACATTTACCGGAACAGTTAGCCAGGACGCAACCACTCTTTCCGGGACTTATGTTATTCCCTCTGAAAGTGACAATGGAACATGGCAGGGTACAAAAAACTGATCCAAGAAGATGTACACAACAAAAACAATGGGTGGAAGAATGAAAAAAGTTTTATTGACAATCTGTTTTACGGCGGTTCTCTTTGCTGGATGCACAACATCAAATCAGAGATTACTGAAGATTGATTCCATGCCGTCTGACGCGCTTGTTTCAGTCCATGAAGTCGGACCTGGTTCGTCTGCTGTTGTGAGGAGAATCGTTGGGATAACTCCCGTTGAGAAAAACGTGGACTTCGGTGAAGAGAACCGTCTCCGGTTAGAGATTGAAAAAAGAGGGTATGTATCAAAAACTGTTGAAGTTGCTCCGGATGAGGGAAAGCACTCCATCCATCTTGAAAGGATGAAGGGTGGAAACGGTGAAAACGTTAAGGAATATATCTTTCCCGTAGTAAATCGACTTCTCCTGGCTGTGCCTGATTTTAAGGTGGTAAAGAGAGGTTTCAGTAAAGAAAGTGTCTCGGAGGAAGATACAGGGATTGCAAAAGAGGCGCTTGTAACAGGAATAGGGGCTTTTTTCTCCGGAAAATATGAGGTGATGCCGATTAACCCTTCTCATGATGACAAACGTTTGAAGGCCCTCTGGCGGGATGCCCGTACCGCGATGGAATTAGTGGACCCAATCAGCCTTAAATATCTCCCGGACACTCCTTTTCTCGAGACTCGAAGCAGCCGTGAAGCCGCCCGTGAATTAGGAGCGGAGTATGGCTCGGAAGTGGCTTTGTTTGTATACGGCAAACAAAACCGTGAGACAGCCGGTATGAAGTTTGGGAAGATAGGAGTTACCACGGCGCAAACCGCCGTGAGTTATACCAGCTCCTATAATAATGCCGTTGCAAGAGGAGATTCTTCTTTTGTATACAATGTCTATACGCCGAATTTTGCCGAGGGAACTATCCTGAAGGCGGTCCTGATCGATTGTCATAGCGGTGAAATACTCTGGGCGAACAGAGGAATATGGGGACGGATATCTTTTAACGATGCCGATACAGTAAAAACTATAGTTGCCGATCTCCTTGTCGGCCTGAATTAAAAGGACAAGCCTGAAAATAAAAGGGGTAATATTATGAAAAAGTCTATGAAAATTATTTTAATTGCGATGACAGTATATATGTTGGCGGGGTGTTCAATGCCATTAAAAATGACTGCTCCTGAATCACTTGATTTGTCCGGCATAAATCGGCATCCGTACACTATCGGCCTTTTTATTCCAGGGGAACTTAAGGAATATGTCTATGAAAAACAGACGAGTCCCTTTGATAAAGTTTCTTACCCGCTCGGGGAGCAGACAGCGCTCCTGTTCAAAAAAAACCTCCCAAGTGTGTTCGATGATGTAAAAGAATTGGACTCTAAAGACCCTGCCCAGGATGTAGTGCTGATTCTTGAACCATCAATTGTAAAATTTTCATCGGTAATCCCTTCTCCTGCCTATAATCCGTATACGGCAACCATGATATATCGTATTGATGTATATGATAACGCCGGGGAAAAGATATTCACTCAAACAGCTATAGGTGAAGCACAGACAAGCAAGGGGTTGTTATCAGGTTTTGTCGCCCGAAGCCTTGCCTCTGAAGTTGCGCAAAAAGCCATGGAGAACGCTGTCAGGCAAATTATTGAAGGACTGTCAGAAGCAGAGGAGCTTAAAGGTTATAAACAGTGATTTTGGAGTCCGCCTTGAATCGTGACAAAAAGGCGTTCAAGGACTCTGTTGAAAAGCATAGCGCAGGGAGCATAGCGCAAAGCGTAACAGACTAAGACAAAAAACAAAGCATATAAAAAACGTTCAGGTTCAACGTTCAGAAACGAAAGATCTTCATGACTGGTTCAGACGATTAGCTGAGGTAGAAGCTGAAAATCCGAAGACAGAAGGCTGATTGTAGACACTTTTACTGTTCAGCGCAGGTTTTTACAGGCTAAACAGTTTCCTGAATGTTTTTTAACAGACCCTTTGATGATTTGACGAAGCATGTACCCTTTGGCAGTAAACAGATGCCTGCCGTTTTCTGGCCTTTAGTATTTTCCGGTATCTCCATGGAATTAATGCGTTGGTCGGCCTTATTCAGAAGTTCGGACAACTCAGCGGAAATCGGGGTGAGTTCATCGGCGCATTCTCTTTTTATTTCAACCAGGTCTGTTTTCATGGCGGATATTGTATTTGCATATGGCTTGCACCTGCTGCAGGAGTAATCACCCTGCTGGTTTATGAGTACACCTGATATGTAATGATAAAACCTTATCCGGCTGGTTAAGTTTGTCATTTTTTCCTCCATTTCATTTTAACTATCTTAAAAAAACTGCGCCAGGATTTCAAGAATTAAAGCAGGAGCGGGCGATAATTCATCCCGGCATGATAAAATAAGAGATGCCGCAAGATAATTCAGACCTGGTTTATTCTACCGACAGTCTCGTCCAGGGAAAAGATAAGGCTGCTGTTAAAGTGTCCGGGGAAAAGGTCAGTCCCGGGCGGCAGAAGATCAGAGTGCGCCTCGATCGTAAATCCAGAGGTGGAAAATCCGTAACAGTTATTGAAGGCCTTCGGCTGCCGGATGCGGAATTAAAGGATTTGCTGAAACAATTGAAGTCACGGCTTGGAACAGGCGGGGCGGTAAAGGATGACCTTCTTGAGATCCAGGGCGACTGGAGGGATGCTGTAATTGCGATACTCGAAAAGATGGGGTATAAACCTAAACGCTCAGGGGGATGAAAGGAAATATGAGAATGCCATCGTCCACTAAACCCAAAAAAAGCATCCAAGGTAGTCACATATACAGAAAAACCTTTACAATACCGCAATCTGCTATTGAGAGAGTTTGATTTGTTTTACATGAAAGTATACAGCAAATTTGAGTTACTGAGGTTTTACAAAGGTGGCGCAGGTAGAGACTTTTTCTGCACATATGCCTGCCTTTTTAATAATTAAATGGATTCTTTGGGTAAATCAAAGGTTTCACCTTACACAACTCCCGAGGGACATAAGCGTTTGAGGGAGGAACTTAACTATCTATGGAAGATTAAGCGCCCCGAGGTTACTCAGGCGGTTGCCGATGCTGCCGCAATGGGTGACCGGTCTGAGAATGCAGAATATATATATGGAAAGAAGCAGTTAAGGCAGATCGATTCCCGTCTGCGGTTTCTTCAGAGACGATTGAACGAACTGAAGATTGTGGACAGGCCGCCGGAAGACACTACAAAAATATTTTTCGGCGCCTGGGTTGAACTGGAAGATGATGACGGGAATGAGTATAAGTACCGGATAGTTGGTCGTGACGAATTTGATCCGGCCAGGAACTATATCAGCATCGATTCACCTATGGCAAAGGCATTGTTGGGTAAAAAAGCGGATGATGAAGTGGTTGTGGACAAACCGAACGGCAAAACCGCCTTTGTTGTTGTATCCATTCATTATTCGTTTTAATTATTGGAGGTAATATTTGGCAATAGTAAGTCTGCAGAATGTAAAAATAGCGTTTGGCGGCCCGGAGCTGATTGATGGGGTTACTCTTAATGTGGAGTCAGGGGAGCGTGTCTGCCTGGTCGGCAGGAATGGTGCGGGTAAATCCACTCTTGTCAAGATAATCGGAGGAGAAATTCGTCCTGACTCCGGTGAGGTTATATATTCCCGGGGACTACGAATCGCCTCACTTCCCCAGGAAGTTCCCCGTGACCTCGATGGGCCGGTATTTGATGTGGTTTCAGAAGGGCTGGGCAAAATAGTTGACTTGATCTCTGAATACCATTCGATAAGTCACCGCCTGTCAACCGATCATGACGAGGGTGCGCTCTCCCGACTTGAACGGCTACAGCACGAAATCGAATCAAAAGGCGGCTGGCATTTACAGCAGAAAGTAGATACTGTGCTGTCAATGCTTAAGCTGGATGCCGATGTATCTGTTGCTGAACTCTCAGGGGGACAGAAAAGAAGAGTTCTCCTTGCCCGGGCGCTTGTGAATGAGCCGGACCTTCTGCTGCTTGATGAGCCTACGAACCATCTCGACATTGAATCAATCGGATGGCTTGAAGAACTTCTTAGCGCCTACCAGGGGACTATCCTCTTCATCACTCATGACCGGAAATTTCTCCAGTCTCTCGCAACCCGTATAATCGAACTTGACCGTGGGAAGATAACCGACTGGCCTGGTGACTATGCGACCTACCTTCAGAGAAAACAGGCCCTGCTGGATGCCGAGGCTACCCATAATGCGCTTTTTGATAAAAGGCTTGCACAGGAAGAAGTATGGATCCGTCAGGGCATTAAGGCGCGCCGCACCCGGAATGAAGGCCGTGTAAGCGCGTTGAAAGAGATGCGAAAAGAGAGGAGTATGAGGCGTGAGTTGTCCGGAAGCGCCACAATGAATATTAACGATGCCGAAAGATCAGGGAAGCTTGTGCTTGAGGCAAAGGGGGTTGGCTGTACATTTGACGGGCGGAAACTTATAGATAATTTTTCAACGGTGATCATGAGAGGTGACAAGATAGGGATTATCGGCCCCAATGGCTCAGGAAAGACTACGCTGATAAACATCCTTCTCGGTACTATGGTACAGCATGAAGGTTCTGTCCGCAGGGGAACAAAACTCGAGGTTGCATACTTTGATCAGCACCGCGCACAGTTGGATGACGAGAAATCCGTAATGGAAAACGTGGCGGACGGTGAGCACGTTACTGTAAACGGCGGAAGAAGACACGTGATCGGCTATCTCCAGGATTTTCTCTTTCCGCCGGATCGCGCCCGATTGCCTGTAAAGGTCCTGTCCGGCGGAGAACGCAACCGCCTTCTGCTCGCAAAGCTTTTTACGCGGCCTTCAAATGTAATCGTGATGGATGAGCCGACGAATGACCTGGATATAGACACGCTCGAACTTCTTGAGGAGATGCTGATGGAATATAAAGGTACTGTCCTGCTGGTGAGCCATGACCGGGAATTTCTGAACAACATTGTGACAAGTACGATCGTCTGCGAAGGAGGCGGCAGGATTGGCGAATATGTCGGTGGATATGATGATTGGCTGAGACAGCGCGCACCTGATGCGGTGAATCAGAAAGTGAAGGTTTCAGTACAGAAAAAGCCTCGTCAAAAGAAAGAAGGGCCCCGCAAACTCACATTTAAAGAAAACAGAGAGATAGAAGCACTCCCCGGCATGATTGAATCAATGGAAGCAGAGTGTCACGGGCTTTATCAGAAACTCTCGGATCCTGAATTTTACAAAAGCAATGGAGGCAGGGTGTCCGAGGCAAAGTCGAAGATCGAGACGATGGAAAAGGGTATTGCAGACGCTTATGAACGCTGGGCCCTGCTTGAGCAGATATTAAAGGAGTCCGCCTGCAATACGCAGTAGTTGTGAGGGCAGGCACACCTGTCTGTTTGCCTGTCTTTTTTGTTATGAGACATTTCCCCTGATGCTTACCATATCGACTCCCGCCCGATGCAGCTCAGGGCTGTATAACACCTGACTCCTGCGGCTGTTCTTTATCTATGGCTCCTGAAAGATTGCGGATATGGTCCAGGTCATTTTCCATCCGGTATCTCTTATCAGGTCATTTTTTTCAGGCGCTGATATTCGTCCAGAGATCTTGATACGCAGTCTTCAATGGCAATGCCGCCGAAATAATTCCCTGTCAGTAAAAGCCGTCCGCCTCCGAGGAGACCATCGATTTTATTAACGAGCCGGTGATGACCGACTTTGATTGAAGGAAGCAAATTATCTTTACCGGCCATAAAATTCAACTGATCACGATGGACGCCAAGCAGATCGCCTATCTGCTTCAGTTTTGCCTCCCCGTCCATAATACCGGGCTTGAAATGAAAGGTAAATCCGCGGAACCTGTCATGACGGACGGTGTCCCTGGATACAACGGAATAGAAGCTGTTATTGGCCGGAATAATGCCCGCAACCGGTTCCAGCGAGACCGCGTCTTTTTTTACCGCCACGCCGACTGATTCAATCGCTGCAACCTGGATTTTCGACAGCAGCCCTGAAATATCCGGAAACGCTTTCCGCAGGAGTTGCGCGGCCGCCGTTGGAGGTATGGCCGACGCCAGAAAGGCGGACTCATAAACAGCACCATCCGTGGTTTTGACTGAAAAACCATCTTTGCCCGGCTCTACTTCATCCACTTCCTTCCCTGCAAGTATCTCAACGCCCTGCTCTGACACAATCGAGTCGGCAACCGACTGTATGCCTCCATCGAATGTAAAACTTTTCATGATGTCCTTCCGGCGGGGTCTTTTCTTAAAGAGTATTTCGGCCGGGAAATCATTGGCCTTCTGGGAAGGCACGGCATTGAAAAAAGGTTCGAACACCGTCCGGAAATTCCGCTTTCCAACTATTTTTGAATAGTAGGATTCAATGCTCTGCCCTCTCTTTTTGAGGGAGAAGATGCGGGGCGCGGAGAAAAGAAGCTCCAGAAAGTTGATCTGTGACGGAATCGATTTAATCTGATTATTAATCAGCATCTTAAACGGGACCTTTTCCCTCCGCCGCAGCCTGTCAAGCATACGGCGGTCTTCCAGAATCCCGATGAGATTGCGGTATGAGTTGTAACATGTATGGGCGCCCAGCTCAATCCAGAAATCAGAAGCCTCGCCGTCAAAACGATGGGTGTGAAAAGTGCCGCCGGCCCTGTTATCTTTTTCGAGCACCAGGGGCTTAAAGCCTTCGCCAACGCAGTAATGCGCAAGGCTCAACCCGCTGATCCCGGCGCCGATAATAATAATATCGTATCTTTTCATTGCAGACCCCTGCCCGGTTTTCCCTCGGGACCGGTGTCCCCGGGGACCGCGTCTCTCTGTCCGATGTTAATAATAACCCGTTATTTGGCGGACAATGTTATATACAACGAAGATCCTCCCCTGTAGATAAGCAGCAGGATATCTTCATCTCTTTCTATTTCCAGAACGATCTTCTGGAAATCTTTAACACCATTTATCTTTTTCCTGTTTATTTCCTGGATCACGTCACCCTTCAGCAGTCTGTCCGCAGCCGGGCTGGCTTCATCAATATCATTAATTATGACCCCTTTTATCCTGCCCGGGATACCCAGTTTCTTGGCTATTGCAGGAGTTATATCCTGCACACCGATCCCCCTCATTGCGTTTTCATATTCACCTGTTACCGCCCGCTGCATCTTGACCGGCAATTCCCCTGTTGTTACATTAATGGTCAGTCTTTTATTGTCTCTCAAAACAGTGACCTTATGTTCTTCGCCGGGCGCGGTATTCGCTACCATATTTCTCAGCACATAGGGTTCGGATATTTTCGCTCCATCGTACTCGATTATTATATCTCCCCTTTTCAATCCCGCCTTTTCCGCCGGACTGTTTTCGACTACGTCACTGATAAGTGCGCCGTTTTCATCGTTAAGCTTGAACTGTTTCGCAAGTTCCGGTGTCAGCTTCTGTATTGAGACACCAAGCCAGCCCCTTATGACCCTGCCCTTTTTAATCAGGCTGTCCATAACGGTTTTCACCATATTACTTGGAATGGCGAATCCTATCCCCTGATAACCTCCGCTTGTACTGTAGATCGCCGTATTTATCCCTATCAGCTCTCCCCGGGCGTTAACGAGCGCGCCGCCTGAATTTCCGGGGTTTATCGCGGCATCAGTCTGTATGAAATCTTCATAGTCCGCGATGCCGACATTCGCCCTTCCAAGAGCGCTCACAATCCCCATCGTTACCGTCTGGTTCAGCCCATACGGGGTCCCGATCGCCAGCACAACCTCTCCGACCTGAAGACTGTCTGAATTACCCCAGGGTATTGTGGTAAGATCTTTCGCGTCGATTTTGATAATAGATATTTCAGTCTTGGGGTCGGAGCCTATCACCTTACCGGTGAACTCTCTTTTATCCGAAAGGAGCACCTTTATCTCCTCGGCACCCTTTACAACATGGTAGTTTGTGATAATATATCCCTCTGAAGATACAATAACACCCGACCCAAGCCCGGCTGACTTGCGTTCTTTCGGCGCCCTCTGCCGACCAAAGTTGTCACCAAAAAACCTCTTAAAAAAAGGGTCATCGAGAAAAGGATCCATGGTCCCGGAAATATTTACTGTTCTGGTAGTCGATATATTGACGATAGCCGGCTTAACGGCTTCAGCGATTTCGGCCATGGCTTTGCCTGTCTTTGTTAAAAAATCAATGGACTCCTCCGAGATATTTGAACTCTGGGCATATGTATATGAA
>JAYWMP010000128.1:0-12017 GCA_035873255.1 Nitrospirota bacterium | reverse complement strand
GCTATGCGCTATGCTTTTCTTTGCTGGAAAGGGAGCCTGTTAATGCACAGGCCCCCTTTTTTATTTATACGGAAACAGATTCTTCCAGTTCCTTCAGCCAGAGAAGCCTGGAGCAGTTAATAGTAGTCCTGTTTCTCTCCCTGGTGAATTCTTCTTCGTCAATATCCAATCCTTTATCTTTAGTAAAAGGACTGAATACCGGTTTAAGTTTAGACTTTGCCGCCTTTTTAACTTCACTTGCCCTGACCTGTTTAAGCGAAGTCCCCATTGCACCGGCGATATCCATAATTATTTCATCATTTGGCCTGGCATCGCCAATCGGTTCCAACGCCTTTTTTACTTCCTTTATCCTTCCGAGGTAGTCCACGATCGTGCCATCCGCCTCATAAGGCGTTGTTGAAGGGAGCACTATGTCGGCCTGTGTCGAAAGATCGGTCATATGGGTATTCTGTACAATAAGGAATCCGGTATCAGGTCTTTTTGAAACCGGAACTTCTCCAACAGCATAGAGGACCGGTGTGGATGAAGAAATAATTTCACTGAACTTCTTCCCTGTCGAGCCAACACCCATCATTACTACGCCCTTTGCGTTCGCCTCCAGTGGAACGGTAACGGCATTACCTCTGATCAGGGATAAATTGGATGCCGCCCTGTAAAGCGGGGGTGCTGAAATTATTAATGGTGATTTTGACTCCTTAAATAACACTGACGCCTCCATTACAGCGTCCGAGGGGTCGACATGCGCAAGCGCCTCGATCATCTCTTTGGGCGCTTTGACGCCTCCAGAGATCAGTGCCTGAGCGAACTCTTCAAGAATTTTCACTTCATCGCCTTTAAGAAAGGCAGTAGCCACACCCGAAATCCTGGGTTCGCCGGAATTTATCACGATCAGCTTTGCACCGGCATTCACTCTCTTCCTTACCACAGCGTCAAGGGCCGGGAGAAACCTCTTCCATTGGTCGGGCGCGACGCCAACAAGAATCAGGAGATCGGCGCTATCTATGTCGGCGCCTCCACCCTTCAGCGATTCATAATCCGAATAGAGACTGACTGATGAATCACAGTTTCCGGTTTTTACTGCATCGGCGGCGAGTTGCTTCAGCAGAAGGGCATCTTCGTTCATAATATTGCCGCTGCATATAAAAGCGGCGTCGGACCCTGCGGCGCTCAGTTTTTCAGCGACAGTTTTGATGGCGTCATCCCATGTCGTCTCCTGTAATTCGCCGTTTACTCTTTTCAGCGGCGAGGACACTCTCATGTCACAGTTCAGGTGATCGAACCCGAACCTGCCCGTAGCACAGATATAACGCTCTGACGCACCATCGGGCGCTCCCGAGTTTATTTTCACTACTTCTCCGTCTTTAACGCTCAAAACAATATTACAGCCGCAACCACATAAATAACAGACTGAATCAATCTTTTTGTACTCCCATTCTCTTCCTTTTCTCAGGCAGTTCGTTTCAACAAGCGCGTTTACCGGACATACATCAATACAACTGCCGCAGAATGTGCATGATGATTCCTGGAGTGGTTTTTCATTACCGGTTACGACTTTTGCGCCTACACCCCTGCCCTTGAAGTCAAGAACATTGGTGTCCTGGGCCTTGCATACCCGGATGCATCTTCCACAAAGTATGCAGTATTCGGGGTCCCTCTTAATAAATGGATTCGATTCATCGGTCGGATAACCGAAGCTCTTCCTGCTGAAGCTCGACTCCTTTATCTCAAAGTCATAAGCATATTTCTGGAGATTGCAGACCCCGGCTTTCGTGCAAGTCATACAGTCAAGTGGATGCATCGAAAGGATGAGATCTATCACGAATTTTCTTATCTCCCGTACCTTATCGGTGTTTGTCTGCACATCCATGCCTTCTTTTGCCTTTATATTACACGCGATTACAGGCCCCCTGCCTCCCTCTACTTCAACAAGGCACAGCCTGCATGCACCAACTCCCTTCATACCCTTCAGATAACAGAGATTAGGAATATGTATTCCGACAGTCTCCGCAGCTTCAATAAGATTAAGACCGTCCTTAACTTTCACTTCATTTCCATCTATTTTCAGATTAACCATTTTCCCCATGCTTTCCTCCTAAATATTAAACAAGCGCTTCAATTTTTTCTTCTGTTATCTCTATCGCGCCATAAGAACAGGCGGCTTTACATTCACCGCATTTGACGCATCTTTTCTGCCTGATCTCAAAAGGCATGTAACATGAAAGATAAGGTGTCCTCTTCTCGCCTAAAATAGCATTATACCCGCATGCATCCCTGCAGAATCCACACATAACGCATTTTTCAGGTATGACCCTGTATGTAACAAGAGAACGGCATTCCAGCTCCCTGCATCTCCTGTCTATGTGCTCTTTGCAGACCTCCGATTTCAGGGATTCAAGAATAAATTTCGCGGTGTCCTTGCCTTTTTTGCACATGGATCCTTCAAGCATCCGCCTGCTGATTCTATCCAGCGCGTCGATGTCTTCCTGTCCTCCGGCTCCGTCGGAGATCTTCCTCAGCCTGATCATCGCCTCATAGCTTCCGAGAGAACAGGGCAGGCATCTTCCACACATCGGCTCTGAAAGAAACTCTTCGACGAATTCAAGGGACCTCCGAATATCACACTTTATGTTTTCGACGGACTCAAATACGTCCTTCATGCCTTTCTTCGTGGGTTCGTTATTAGTTTCGCTCATGAAGCCTCCTGCTCGACTTTGCGTCTCTTATGTTTTTCGATCTTTACGGCTTCGACCGGACAGGCCTTATAGCACGCATTGCATCTGCTGCAGTAATCCTGGTCGATAAAAAATTTATTTCTGGTCTCTTTTACCGCATCAAAAGCGCATGCCTCCCTGCAAATGCCGCAGAGAATACAGGCTTCATGGTCAATGCTGAACTTGCCCAGTCCGCTACAGGCTTTAGCACGGCAATATTTATCACTGATATGTTCTTCATATTCTTCCCTGAAATATCTTAGCGTGGAAAGGACGGGGTTGGCCGCAGCCTGTCCCAGGCCACACAGGGAAGCCTGCTGTATGCGCCGACCCAGTTTTTCGAGTCGCTCTATATCGCCCTCTTCTCCCTTGCCTGTTGTTATTCTCTCGAGTATCTCAAGCATATGGTATGTGCCGATTCTGCACGACGGACATTTTCCGCATGATTCAGACTGTGTGAATGACAGGAAAAACTTTGCAACATCCACCATGCAGGTGTCTTCGTCCATTACAACCATTCCGCCCGAACCCATCATGGAACCGGCCTCGATTAATGAATCGAAATCAACCGGCAGGTCAAGAAGTTCCGTCGGCAGGCAGCCGCCGGAAGGTCCCCCTGTCTGAACAGCCTTAAAAGCCTTGCTGTTTATAATCCCGCCGCCGATATCATAGATTATCTCTCTTAAGGTCATGCCCATCGGGACTTCGACGAGGCCTGTATTGACCACCTTCCCTGTCAGGGCGAAGACCTTCGTCCCTGATGATTTCGGTGTACCGATATCAAGAAACCAGTCGGCGCCATTTTCGATTATTTGCGCAACACACGCGTATGTCTCGATATTATTAAGATTGGTCACATAACCCCAGACTCCGCCGCCGGGCTCGGAAAGCCTCGGGGGCCTGGGCCTCGGGAATCCCCGCTCGCCTTCTATGGACGCAACAAGGGCGGTTGATTCGCCGCATACAAAAGCGCCCGCTCCTTCCCTGATGTCGACAGTAAAATCAAACCCGGTACCGAGTATATTTTCACCGAGCAGTCCCATCTCCTCTGCCTGATTAATGGCGATCCTCAAGTTTCTGACAGCCAGTGGATACTCATGCCGGACATATATAAATCCGTAATTGGCTCCAAGCACATACGCGCATATCAGCATTCCTTCCAGGAGGCTATGGGGATCACCTTCCATAATGGCCCTGTCCATAAAAGCCCCTGGATCGCCTTCGTCTCCGTTGGCGACAACGAATTTTATCTTCTCTGGAGACCCCTTGGAGTGGGCCCACTTCCTACCAGCCGGGAATCCGGCCCCGCCCCTGCCCCTGAGGTTCGCCCTGTCAATCTCGGACAGCACCTGGTCGGGCGTCATCGATCCGAACATCTTTTCCACGGCTCTGTAGCCTCCGACCGCGATATATTGATGGATTTTGTTGGGGTCTATTCTCCCGTTATTTCTCAACGCAACCCTCAACTGTTTTTTGTAAAACGGCACTTCCTCAACCTCTTCCACCGGTTCGTCAAGAAAGGAATCCCTGTAAAGCAGTTCCCTGACAGGAGCACCTATGGAAAATGTACTTGAGATTATTTCACTTACATGGTTTTTGCCGACTTTCTGATAGAAGAAGCCGTAAGGTTCGACCTTCATGACCGGCCCCTTCTGGCAGAGGCCCTGACAACCCGTCTTTACAAATTCAACCTCAACGCCCTTTTTTTCGGATTCTTCCTCGAAAGCCTCAACCAGTTTTTTAGAGCCTGACGCGATACACGCCGTCCCGCAGCAGACCCTCACCCTGTTCTTCTCGGGCCTGAAGGTCTCTTCCTCGAGTCTGCCTCTGAGGTCTTTCAGTTCATCTATACCGTTAAGTCTGCTGTTCATTCTGTTCCTCTTTTATAAGCTTTATTAAAGATTTCAGTTTTTTTGTTCCGATGTCTCCAATAACTTCCTCATTTACTGTTGCAACCGGCGCAAGCCCACAGCAGCCGACGCAGCCGACAGTCTCGAGCGTCAGTTCAAGGTCTTCAGTGGTTTCACCTTCCTTAATGCCGAATTCGCTTTCAAGGCTATTCAGCACGTCTTTAGCTCCCCTGACATGACAGGCCGTACCTGTACAGACCCTGACGACCTTTCTGCCCCTTGGAGAAAAATGAAACTGCTTGTAAAAACTTGCGACACTGTAAATCTCGGCCAGCGGCATCGAAAGTTTTTGAGAAAGAGTCTTTAACACATCCTCCGGGAGATATCCGAATTCTTCCTGTATCTTCTGGAATGTGTATATGAGGACCCCTCGCTTTCTGTCCTCTTCGCTGAGTATTTTGCCGACACGTCCTATTATCTCATCGACATTTAATTCTTCAACCTTCATCAATCCTCCGAATCGTAATTCCTGGTATTGTCCACGGATTTATAACTTCGCATCTCAAGCGCCACACGCCTTTAATATATACCCATGTGCGGCTTGGCCGATTTCTCGATTTCGCGTCTTGCAGCCATATCCATGAGAACTCTTTCTCCTCCGAATTTTCCGGGTTCATATTTTCTGAGCTTCAGTCTTTCCCTCGCCCCGTCTATATACTCAAGCGCAAGGCTCAACATCTTCTCGGGATCAGACTCGAAATGTAATGCTCCCATGAACCTGTCCATCCAGACCTCGGTCATTATCCTTGTTACCTCTTCGCTCGCCCCCACAGGTGACTCACCCCCGAATACCACAGGTACTCCCGAGGCTGCAAAATAGCATCCGATAGCAATGGCCTTTTCACTCATCCATTCAGGAGCTATGCCGACGGCGGGCATCCCGGCTATCTCGTCCGAAAGTCCCCCCTCCGCTGCCATCGCGGAGACAATAGTGAGTATTCTCGAGTTATCAACGCAGGACCCCAGATGCAGTATCGGTGGGATCCCTATCGCTTCGCAGACTTCACTTAATCCCGGTCCCGCTATTTCAAGCGCTGTTTCCGGCGTGAGATAACCCGCAATGCCGCACGCGGCCGAACCGCAGCCGGTAGAAACAACAAGCACGTCATTCTTTATCAGTTCGGACGCGATAAATGTGTGTATGCCGGTCGCCTGGACCCTCGGGTTGTCACATCCGGCAAGACCGACGACACCCCGGATCCTTCCCGCCATTATCGCATCATTCAGTGGACGGAAAGACGCCCTCCACGAACCACCCTGCATATACTCTATGTATTCCTGTGAAAAACCGGCGATCAATGGTGATGTTTCAGTAATATGGCTGCCCTCCGCCTTCCTGTTGGGGAAGTTATCGATCGCCAGTTTTACGATTTCACGTGCTACCTCTTTCGCCCTGTGCTCATCATATTCTATATGTATTGCGCCGGGAATCATCGCCTTTTCGGATGTTGTAATAACTTTTGTATGGAATTTACTCGAAAGCTCGACAATCGAAGGCATTATGCACTGAACGTCTACGCTTATTGCGTCGACAAGTCCGGTCATGATGCCGAGCTCCTGGTTTGTAAATCCGCCGGCGGTCGGTATGCCATTCCTCATAAGCACTTCATTGGCTGTACAGCACATACCTCCAAGGTTTATTCCACTGGCTCCCTTTGACTTCGCGTATTCGATCATTTCATGCTCTGAAACAACATCCACTATAATCTCCGCCAGCGAAGGCTCATGTCCGTGGACGATAAGATTAACTTCGTCCTCCCTGAATATACCAAGGCTTGCCTTCGCCTGGACCGGCTTGGGCGTTCCAAATAGTATGTCCGTAATATCAGTCGAGATCATTGATCCGGCCCATCCGTCCGCAATCGCAGTCTTCAGCCCATGTGTCAGGATATGGTCAGGGTCATGATCGACTCCGATATTTGTTCTGTGGAGCGCCTCGACAACTTCCCTGTCTACTCCTCTCGGGACTATGCCCCACTTTCTCCATCTCTCCTGAGTCTTCCGGGGAGCGCGGCTGACATAATTAATCTCACCCTTCTGCCTGCTGAAGTCATCAAGTAATTTCAGGGCGACATCACGCGCAACGTCATTTACAGGTCTTCCTTCAATCTCTATATCAAGATAACCGGCAACCCTGTAGAGCTTTCTGACGTCGGTTATCCTGAAGTCCTTGGCCTCGCCTTCGGCGACAGCGAGTAACGTAAACGCCATATCCCTTGCATGGTCCGAATGCGCGGCTGTTCCCGCGGCTATCATCCTCAGCAGATTTCTTGACGCCACAGTCGGAAGGGTGGCTCCGCACACGCCCCTGGCCTCTTCCTCTGCGTTTTTCCCCACCAGCCTGCATGGTCCCATATGACAGTTATCACAGCAGGCTCCCGTAGAGCCTATCGGACAGGGCTTTAGTTTTTGCGCCCTTTCAAAACAGGTATCTATGCCTCTGGCCTCGCCCCAATTTATAATCTTTTCCGCTGATTTATTGGCGCTCTTTATGTTCTCTGACATATCTCCTCCAAACTTAAATTTTCAGAACTCGGGCTGAATATTCAGTACTGAACCCAGAACTGGATACTGTTCATTTAAAACATCGGATCCATCTCAAGCGCGGGATGTCCGACGCTGGTAAGGAACTCAAGCAGCTTCTCGGAATCTTCAGCGACTGTTTCATCGGCAATCCTGTCGATCAGGTCGGGCACTCCTTCCTCGGCCGCCCGCTTATTGAATGCTTCTTTCAGGCTTTCCTTGAGATTTTTCGTCATCCATACTATTCTTTTCAATCCACCGTCGGCATAAAGAAATTTCCTGCTCGTGATGAAATTTCTTCCGATGCCCATAAAGCCCGGTGTCTGCATTCCGCCTCCGACGCTCCCGGCAAGAGTTGAAAACTTCATGCCGGCGGGTGTCATTTCCGTATGGCCACGCTGGACCAGCATCACGCCGTTTGCTTCGGGGACTATCGCGACTATGCATTCAAAACAGCCGCATGATGTCATCGGATTATCCATTATGGTGTAAGCGTTCATGGTCTCGAGAGCACCCCCGGTCGCCTTGTGAATATATTCATCGACACCGGTCCACCTGCCCCTGAGATTATCAATTACCTCGCCTTTTGTTATCGGCTGGTTGCCACCGGTGGGATCGATCTCAAAGGCGGCCTTTCCGTCAAGCCAGTTATAGGCGCCACAGAGACCAAGTCGTTCAGGCGTAATGACACATGTATGACTCGGGGCGAAGGACTGGCAGAGCAGGCATGAATAAAATGTATCCACTGATTCATCCGTCATACTGCCGAGTCTAAGGTCACGCTCACGATAAGCCTTTCTCGCCTCCTCCTGTAACTCGAGGACGTCTTTTTCATCTACATACAGTGTTACCTGCACTTTGTCGACTATGGATTTGAACCTGGAGTGGGTCATTGTGGCCTGGATTATGCCGATATGCTCCAGGGTCAAGCCATCTTTCTTCGCGTTATTGCTTATCCTGACCCAGTTTATGTCTCTCTGGCCCATATGCCAGAGGCCTTGCGCCTCATTGAGATTATGATGTATTTTCCGCTCTATTACCGATTCAAAGTCCTTCTGCATTTTTCTTCCGGCGATGTCCACCACTATGGCTAAAGGCATCTTTCCGCCCTGTTCGAACCTCTCCTGCCAGTTCTCCCCAACAATAATGACCTTGTTATCTTCTATCTCCTCAAGTTCTCTTGTCCTTACCCACTCGAAGGCAGGCGTACGCTGACCGCCGAACTCTATGAACATGTCCTCTTTTCTTATCCTCTCTCCTTCGAACGCCGGGCCATAAGCAACGGGGATAGGAGGCCTTTCAACAACTATCTTGAGTCCTCTTACTTCAATCACCTTCTGGACGATCCTGCTGTGGTCCAGTTCCTTGTCGACTTCTTCATACAGACATACGCCGGTCGGATGTATCACGGGAACATCCGAATCGCAGACTGCCGGGAACCCCATGTTAATGGCGCCGGCCCCTGTTGTCCATATAATATCGTTAAGTTCACCCAGTACAAGCGCGAACGCAAAAACACGGTCTTTCTGGTATTTGAGATGTTCCCTGAAATCACCAGGCTTTTTGCCTCCGAATATTAGTGAAGCCCTTACCGCCCAGTCGAGGGCGTAAAGTGTATGTTCCGTATCAGGTCCGAGAGGAACAATCCTTGTATCCCAGCCGAGTTCTACGCCCTGCCTGAGAAGCTGTTTTGTAACGCTGTTGCCATTGACATTACCCGAGAGAAATGTAAGGATGTTTTTTTCCTGAAGCTCCCTGACTATTTTGACCGCTGTCTCATCATCAGGCGCTGCACCTATTATGGCGGCGAATCCCGGCATTGTTCCGTCAACGAGTTGGATGCCGAGGTTACGCTGTATTGTGTCGGTAATGAATCCGTTATATACATAACCCGTTTCAGGATCCTTGCAAGGCTCAAGACCTTCTATATAACGCACCGCCATGATAATCTCTTCGGCAAAAAGAGAGGCCATGCCGGAATCGAGCGCCTCTCCGAGATAAGGCTTCCAGAGATTTTCATCAGGCTCGGAGTGAAGGAGACTCCTGGTGTTCTCAAGCGCCTTCTTCATATCCCCGAGAGTCTTCACGGCAAACCCCGTCATTGCGTATATCATGGGCAGATGAAACGCGGTATCAGGAAATTCAAACGTGAAATCTTCACCATGTGCGGCAATGGCCTTCTGGAGCATATCATCGGCGCGTTCCACCAGGTTATTCGCGCCTTTTATAGCCGCTGTGGCTATTAACTTAGACATCCTGACCTCCTGTAATCATGGGTGGGGCAATAATGTAAAACCGTTCATACAAACAAATTCCTCACCCAGGTTCGCAAAGTGTTATTTTTTATTTTGGGCATTTAAAAAAATTCGCCCTGTCTGTTTTCTTTAATCGCGGCTATGCCGTTCTTGTTTTTAAAAAAGTCGGGATCGCATTGGCTTCACGCGGCCCAATCGTAATTTTCCAGCCGGAAAGCTTATCTTCGACCGATCCGCTCAATATCGCAACATAGCCCGGTATTATCAGTTCCTTATGAGATATTTCCTTTTCCACTCCGCTTTCACTAATAAACTGCGCTATCTTCGAAGCAGTAAATTTACCGGCCGCCCAGGCCGTTAAAACAGAAAGCCCCTCGCAGTCCATTATCGCCAGCCGGCTTGCGACCCTGCTGTTTTCTATCTCTCCGGAAACTATAAAATACGTAAGGGAAAAGTTTGTTGTTATAAAAAGTGGAGCGTCAGGGCCCGGCTCACCAATACTGTATATTTTCTGCTCAACCTGCATCGGCACCTGCGGGTCTGTATAGATATTCTGCCTGAGAGAAAACAGTGCGAGGTTTTTCCACTTTTCTATACTGCTCAGTACCGTTATGGAGGCGTATTTCGCCACTCCGATAACAGCCATGAGAGTTTCATGAAGGCTGTCCTCTCTCTGCATGAAATTGATTACCGGATAGCCTAAAGGTTTAAAACCTTTTTTTATAGCCGCTCTTCTTATTAACGTATTATGCTCAATTATATCTTTGGCCTTTCTGGCCCCGGAATCTATAACCATATCCTCGACCCCGAGAGACTTAATCTTTTCCGTAAGCGTCGAGAGTTCCTCGACGCCGTTCGCGGTCACGCCCAGCACCGCCTTGTTGGCCTTCGCAATCTCAGCCATGGCATCGGCGTTCGATGAATTCGCCCCGTAAATCACCGGCCTTTTCCCGGCAAATATTTTAACGGCTGCTTCAGCCGCCTGCGGGTTTTCAGTACATATAATCACTGGAACTTCAGGCGCCTTCTCTGCGACCAGTTTTGCGGCGGATTCAAACTTCCCGGCATCGCCGGAAGAATTGGTCAGCGCAATCGCATCGACTCTCAACTTCTGTCCCACCCTGTCGATCTCGGAGTCGACCACCTGCCCGGCTAATTCCGAAATTTCTTCGGATGAAAGCGTGTCCTTAATCTCCAGGGCAAACGCACACGGATTTACAAATTTTTTATCATGCCTGAAGAGAACGGTCTCTTCTCCCATCTTGACAGCTTTATCTCCAGAACCGAAGGTTATCGGTCGAACCGGCGGGGCCGAGGCCTCTCCCAGTTGCTGCTTTGCTTCGTCGGAAACATCCGGGCACGAATCGAGTGAAGCCTGTCTCTGGGCGAGTTTCATCGCAAACGCAAGACAGGTTGGATGACCGCATTTCTTGCAGTTGGTCTTTGGTAAAAGTTTAAATATCTGAACGCCTGATAAAGCCATTTTTTTAAACCTCCTGAAAAATCCTGGAAACTCCGCGTTCAATTCCGGAAGACAAGAAACAGCCGGAATTTCCGGTTTCCACGTTAGAATCCGTCATTAAATAAGTTCCTCTATAACTTTTTCGAGCGCCTCTACCGCCTTGGGGTGTCTCATTATCAAAAGCTCCGCTCCTGCTATAAGCAGCGATGTCGCGGTTGTGGCTTCCCAGGCTATCCCACGCTCTTCTGTTGGACCCCATTGAGGCTGGTCAGCCTCGGGCGCATGTGTTTCCTTCACCTTCCAGACGTACATGCCGACATCTCCAAGCATGGGCGGCTGCATTGTCGCGTCCTGTTGTAAAAGCGCGGCAAGTCTTATTCTTTCCATAACCGAATATGTGTACTCAAGTCCGTAACCCAACGCGGAACACATCGGATCTGTTATCAGTCTCTCCTTTTCAAAACCCATCTGTGTAATAAGTATGTTCAACTGCTTTGAGAGGTTTATATCCAGCTCCGACATTGCTATCAGCTTGTGATTATTAGCCATGGCCGCCGCCGCAATCGTCTTGTAATTCGCCTCCTGCGCCTTTCCGATAACGCAGTTTCTGTCTTTGGCCGCCTCTGCAACGGCAACGAGCACCTGAGAATCTTTTTCGGCATGATTACTGCCGAGAATTATAAGTGGTATATCTATCGCGGCCAGCAGATCGCTGACTGTTTTCGAGGCGTCCGCGGGAGAACGGTCTTCCTTGTCAGGATGGGTCCCGATCAGCCTCAGGGCGATCACCGCGGCATTAAGCTCATCCTGACAGAATTTCGCCCATTTAACAGGATCATCCGAAACACCCTCAAAAGGTTTTTTAACACTGTCCGGCCAATCAGTCGGGGGGACGTCCTGTATCTCATACGCTATAACAGGTCTGTTCGGCGTTTCCCCTTCGAATGAATGAAAAGTAAGGACGTTTTCTCCTCCAAAAGTAACCGCCTTGTCACCCGTTCCTATCGTAACAGGATATACTTTACCACTGTATGTTTCCTTGGTCGGTGTGAATGCCATCTGAACCTCCAGTCTGAAATTTATAATCCGAAAACTTATAGTCTTTTAATTTTCCGGGCGTCAAGCTGCCGGCGACATTTACAGTTCCATATATGAA
>JAYWMP010000229.1:0-7175 GCA_035873255.1 Nitrospirota bacterium | reverse complement strand
AGATTTTAACTAAAAAAGATAAGGTTGAATTAGCAGACATAAGAGACATTCCTTACGGCTATGTTATATACAACAGGGAAAGGACCGGGAACCTGCGTAAGATAAGGAGTTTTTTTAGGAAAAATGCGGTTGTTCTGGCGGGCTGGTACGGGAACTGGTAATACCAGTGGATGGATGACGCCATCCTGGACGGCAAAAAAGCGGCCGGGGAAGCAGCCAACCAGTATCTTTCGGCTGAAGGAGGGCTGTTAAAAGATGAATAAATTTTCGACTTCCGGCACTGAATCTTCCCGGTGTAAAATTTGTGGACTGCCGGAGAAATATCCTTTCCTGGAGATAGAGTCCCGTTATGCGGACATCCGTACCAGGAGCTACAAGAATTACCAGTGCAGGAATTGTGGGCTGATTTATGTATATCCGGACCCTGAAGAAGCGGACCTTGAGGCGCTCTACAGCGGGGATGATTATCTCGACTTTCTCTTCGATAATCCCGGGTGGAGAACGTGGGTTCAGGAAAAACATTGGCTTCCGGTGCTGAGGGAGATTGAAAACAGGAAGGGCCGTGGAGTCATACTTGATGTAGGCTGTTCCGATGGATTATTTATGGACTTTGCCGGAGGCAGGGGATGGGATGTTTTCGGTATAGATGTTAACGGTGAGATGCTTTCACTTGCGGGGCGGAAACACGGCGACCATGTGCAGTCCGGATCTGCCTACGAACCAGGGTGGCCCGAAGGCCATTTTGATGTGGTTCGTCTGTGCCATGTGCTTGAGCATTTAAATGCTCCCGCTGTTGCACTTGGCAGCCTGTACCGGGTCCTGAAGCCCGGCGGAATTTTGAGTGTTGGCGTCCCGATATTTGACGACCGGGTTTTTAGTCTGTTAAAAAAACTTCCGGCATCGAAACTCCGGAAGAACCTTATCCGGCTGCTTGCCTGGATGGACCCTCCCCATCACCTTACAACATGGTCAACGCGCTCGCTTGGAAACGCCCTTGAGAAGACCGGGTTTGAAATTGTCTCGAAATCTTATCGTTCAGATATATTCCCCATGATTGCAAAACTCAGGACGCGGTCCCTCTTTTTCCGGGTGGCCGGTATTTATCTGAAAATACTGGGCAGCGGGGTGTTCATCGAAGTTTTGGCAAGGAAGCCGGTCAGTAAATGAAAGAGGAATATAAACAAATGATTCCTGTTATAAGTGTGGTGATCGCGACATTTAACCGTTGTGATGTTCTGAAGGTCACTCTTGAGAGATTAATGCTGCAGACTGTTTCTCTATCGGAAATTGAAGTCCTTGTCGTTGATGATGGTTCGGGTGACGGCACAGAGGAAATGGTGAAGTCGATGATTGCGACCGCGCCTTATGAGTTGCGGTATTACTGGCATGAAAACCGCGGTCCAGGGTTTACTGAAAACCGCGGCATAAGGGAGGCCCGTGGCAACCTGGTTCTCCTGCTTGCCGATGATATCCGGGTTGCCGCCGATCACCTGGAGCAGCATATCAAAACCCATGAGGAATACCCGGGAGAAAATTATGCGGTGATGGGAAAAGTCGCTCAGTCGCCTGAATTACCACAGACGGTCATGCAGAAAAACTGGGACCCTTTTCGCTATGAGCGGTTTGAGGGAAAGAAGCTGCTGGACAATATTTACTTTTATGCATGCAATATTTCGGTTAAGAAGAATTTTCTCCTCAGGAACGGAATGTTCAGGGAGAGAAAAGGGGCCGCCCATGAGGATGTGGAACTTGGATACAGGTTGGGGCGGAAGGGATTTAAAATTGTATACAATGAAACAGCCCTTGCCTGGCATTACCATGAAGTGACACTATCATCCGCCTGCCGGCGGGCGTATGAACTGGGACGAAACATGGATATGCTGAGCGACAGTATACCCATGTTTCACGTGTTTTCGGTATATAAACTCTTTACAGTCAAAGCCGGGTTGAAGGCAATGCTGAAGATGTTGCCGCATGAAATTATGAGAAGGAGTGTGTTTAACGCGTTGTCGGTCAAATATTTCTGGATGCCGGTGTTGGCGCGGGCCGATACCAGCCGCGTGGCGGCCCTGTTTGCGGGTCGTATGACTTACCGCGGCACGGTCTATCATCATGTAAGGAAAGGTTATGAGGAACTCAAAAAACAGAATAGGAAACAACTTTCGGGCGGGAAGAAGCTCGGGAAGTATCATAGGACGAAGCAGCTCTAATCATCTGCCGGGATGTTATTGAATGAGTGTATTATCAGAGAACGAAAAACAATCTTTTGAATATTATTCGGGGCCGGAATTCACGGACGTTCAGGAAGAAGACCCGGGCGCTCCGGAACCGGCTGAAACGGGAAGGATATTCTGCATACCGGCCGAAGATGGATATGGATTAAACATGTCTTTTGGGGAGAAAGCTGCAAGGATATCGTATAGAATTGTCGAGATACTTGTCAGTTTGACCGTGTTGATTGTGTCCCTGCCGGTTATGCTCGTGCTGGCCGTAATCATCAAATTCGAGTCTCCCGGCCCCGCCCTGTTTTTCCAGGACAGGTGCGCCCGGAGCAGGCTGCGGCTGGGCAGGGACATCATCGGAAAAGGTGATTATACCATCGTTGATCCTCACTTTGATCCCGACAAGAGATACTGGGTGCCTGCGACGTTCAGGTTTGTTAAATTCAGGAGTATGTATGCTGACGCGAAAGAGAGGTTTCCGGAATTATATGATTACAATTATTCGGAGGAGGAGATCGACCGGATTGCATTCAAAGTGCCGGATGACCCCCGGATTACCAGATTTGGCGAGTGGCTCAGGAAAAGCACATTGGATGAAGTGCCGAATTTCTGGAATGTCCTGACAGGGGATATGAGGCTGGTCGGCCCAAGGCCGGAAATTCCGGAAATGCTTGTTAACTACCGCGCGGGCCAGATGCGAAAATTTACGGTAAAACCCGGTATTACAGGCCTTCCACAGATTAACGGAAGAGGCAGGTTGTCTTTCCGGAAGACGGTTGCTTTTGACCTGGAATATGTTGAGA
Organism: Nitrospirota bacterium; assembly: GCA_035873255.1. GTDB lineage: Bacteria > Nitrospirota > Thermodesulfovibrionia > Thermodesulfovibrionales > UBA6898 > JAJRYC01. The sequence continues at coordinate 4,150 of JAYWMP010000229.1, read as the reverse complement.
AAAAGTCTGTGGCCCTGGATATAAAGATAATTGTTATGACCATATGGAGAGTAATCACAAAACATGGCGCTTTTTGAGAAATTGATGCCTGGCCTGAAAATCCGGTACCTTGTTGTTGCGTTTTCCGGCCTTGTGTTTGCGCTTCTGACCTGGAAGATCATGACTCTGGAATTCCGGTACTTACTGGCTGTTTCCGGCGGAATCCTGGTTGTTTCCCTCGCCATGATGGCGATATATAATATTGAAAGCTTTCTTGTTTACGCCTTTGTATTCAATATCCCGTTTTCTATTTATGGTAAGTGGATGTTCGCGCAGCATATCGCCATGCCTGCCAGGGGGATAAGCATTGGGCTTGTTGAACTGCTTATTTTTATCTCTTACACTGTCTGGTTTGCCAGGATATTTATCGCAAGGAAAGAATCTCTTCCAGGGTTGCGGAAGATCGACTGGCTTATTCTGCTTTTAATCATTTCCCAGTTTATCTCTCTGATCGGGGCGCCCGACAGGGTGCTGGGAACGTTTGATATTATTTACAACATCAAGCATATATTGATTTATTTTTTCATAGCGCACAAGGTCAGGCGCCACCACCTTAAGTGGATTATAGCCCTGATGCTGTTTGCCATTGTCCTGGAGAGCCCCCTTGCGCTGTATGAGCGCGTCACCGGCAACGTCGGTATCGGGAGCACAAAGGGATCTGTACAATCAGCCGATTTTGGAACACAGGGGGCGGTCCCCGGCGTTGAAGATGAAATCAGGGCGGCGGGCACTACGCTTGATCCGCATGCGCTGGGGCTGTATTATTCAATGATCCTGCCGGTGCCGTTTGTGTTTATATTGATGAAGTTTTTAAGGCCATCGCTTAAAATTGTCCTTTCCGGTATTTTATTGCTCGGCATCGGAGGACTCGTTGTCACATTTTCGCGATCGGGCTGGCTCAGTTTCGCCCTGTCTTCGGCCTTTGCCCTCGGCGCCATTGTATTTTCGTGGAAACAGGGGAAAGCTCTGGTCATCGCTGCTGCTTTAGTCCTGGCCATGATGCCTTTTTATCCAAGTGCCTACAAAATTATCGATGCTAAATTATTCAACGCCCCGCGCTCGCTTATGGATGTCAGGATTGACTCCGCCAGGACAGCTCTTGGTATATGGAGCGATAATTTATTTTTTGGATATGGGCCGGGTAATTATCTGGAGGCGCTGAACGATCCGGATGTCATGGTTCTGGGGCATGAAGGCCCGATGGCGGACAGACCCGTGCATAACGCGTTTTTATGGACGGCCGCGGAACTGGGTCTTTTCGGCGTGGTTGCGTTTTTCGGAATTATTTTGGTCGCGATGAAGCGCTGTTACAGCGTGTTGAAATGTGAAGACCCGTTAATACGCGGACTTGCGCTTGCCATTCTGACCGGCCTTCTGGCTTATTTGCTGGATGGAGTAACAAATATGATGTTCAGGGAATCAACCCCCTATGCCCAATTCTGGGTATATACAGGACTGGCCGTTGCCCTGAAACGGATTTGGGATGAAGGGTCTCCGGCTAACAGGGTGGAGGCCCGATCGGCATAGCAGTCTGTTCCCGGAGAAAATTATAGTCATGGAGGAAGATATTAAGATCAGCGTGGTGATTGCAACATACAATCGCAGCGATATTATACGGATGACTCTCCGATGTCTGTCTGAGCAGACATTAAGCCCGTTGGAGTTCGAAGTCATTATCGTTGATGACGGTTCTTCCGACGGTACGGAGGATGCCGTTGAACAGATGAAACCGGACCTGCCGTATAAACTGACATATTTAAGACATCCTAACAGGGGAATCAGCTTTACACAAAACCGGGGCATCAGGGCGGCGGTTGCACCCATCGTCTGTCTTATCGCCGATGATATACATCTCGACCCTGGTGCGCTGGAAGAACATGTCCGGGACCATGAAATGAATCCCGGGCCGAATATAGCTGTTCTGGGAAAGGTGATTCAATCGCCCGTGCTCGGGCAATCCGTTTTTCTGAAAGTCTGGGACCCGTTCAGGTTCAGGGAGCTGGAGGACAGACGCGAGCTGCCGTGCTATCTTTTTTTCGCCTGCAACATCTCCTGTAAGAGAGCTTTTCTGCTGGAAAACGGATTGTTTAATGAAACATTAGTTAAGGAAGGCGCCTATGCCCATGAGGATGTTGAGTTAGGGTACAGGCTTGAAAAAAAGGGGCTGAGGATTTTTTACAACAAAAAGGCGCTGGGATACCATTATCACCTTGTAACTCTGGACCAGGCGATGAAGACAGCGTATAAAAAGGGGCTGGCGTGGGTGAGGTTCCGGACCTGCATTGGTAAGCCCGAGATAACGATACGTTACCATGTGCTTCAGTATCGCTTTCTTAAGGATTACAGAGAGGTTTTTCGCAGGAATAATAATCTTATGGGACTGGACAGTAATCCCTCCCGGCTTTTTATAAGCCAGGTGATACGAATAACATTATTCAATTTTTTAACAATCCCATTTTTCTGGCTGCCCGTGATGAAGAAGGCCGAGCAGAATCCGGTTTTCGCCCGTTTTATGCACAGGTTGTTCTACAGGTGCGTCATATCGTATCATTTCCATAAAGGCGTAGCCGATAAGTGCAGGTCCCGCATTCAGTCCCCCGGCGGTTGAATGTGTATCTCTCTTTTCCGGTCTGATAAAAACGGGCGCCGGGAACCGAAACAGGAACCAGTGTTGGAAAAACAGCATGACAAACAGAAGATCCACGAAAAGGAACTTGCGACAATCGGCAAGGGAGCGGGCATTTCTTTCGCCGGCAAGCTCCTGGGCGGCGGACTTCAATACTTTTACGCGGTGTTTGTCGCCAGAATTCTGGGCGCGGAATCTTTCGGCATATTAATGATAGGAATAACCATTATTAATTTTGCCGGAGTGATAAGCAGATTCGGACTTGATTTCGGGCTGGTGAGGTATGTCTCTCTTTATAATGGGGTTGGAGATAAAGCGAGAGTCAAGGGAGTGATCGTTAAATCACTGGAATATTCTTTTTTTGCAGGTCTTTTTATCGGCATTGTACTGTTTTTTAACGCGGATGCCGTAGCCGTGAGAATTTTCAGGGCCCCTGAACTGGGGGGAATAATAAAACTCCTGTCGGTCTCTCTGCCCTTTTCCGCTTTGATGCTGAATTCCCTGTTTTCCATTCAGGGGTTTAAAATAATGAAGTATACGGTCTATGGCCAGAACCTTTTTCTCCCGGTATCAAACCTGTTGCTTGTCGGAATATTGCTCATCGCCGGGCTTAAGATTTATGGTGTTGTAATCGCGTATAGTCTGTCTGTTTTTTTGGCCTCTCTCCTTTCGATCTACTTCCTGTTTAAAGTTTTTCCGGCGATAAAGCATATAAAGGCCGTTTACGAAACCAATGAACTCTTCAGGTTTTCCCTGCCGCTTTTGCTTGTGGTCCTCCTGAACTTTCTGATTATGTGGACGGACACCCTGATGCTTGGATATTTCAGGCCGAAGAATGAGGTTGGTGTATACAATGCCGCGGTGAGGACCGCCCTGATCACCAGTCTGGTTCTGGTTTCCTTTAATTCCATTTTTGCCCCCGTTATCTCTGATTTGTTCAACAAACGGGAAATCCGGAAACTTGAAGCACTTTTTAAGGCTGCGACCAAATGGATATATACAATAAGTTTTCCACTGTTTTTATTAATGACGTTGCTGTCAAAAGAGATAATGTCGGTATTCGGACAGGAATTTATCGGCGGCAGGAATGCTTTTGTGATCCTTGCCTTTGCCCAGATGGTAAACGCCGGGGTAGGGTCCGTCGGATTTATTCTCACTATGTCGGGCCGGCAAAACCTGATGATGTATAATACACTCGGTATATGTCTCCTGAATATCATCCTGAATTTTCTGTTGATACCTCCATATGGAATTTTGGGCGCGTCAGTCGCCAGTTGCGTGTCCGTGGTTATAATTAATCTTTTAATGCTTTTCGAGGTGTATGTTTTATATAAAATTCATCCCTACCGTCTGAACTTTCTGAAGCCGACGGTCTCCGGGGCCACTGTTTTCGCGATGCTTCTGCTTGCTGGATATCTGTTTCCTGGAGCGGGCGCCGTGCAAAGATTGCTGATTAATATCCAGGTATTTATAACGGCCTTTATA
>JAYWMP010000034.1:0-16553 GCA_035873255.1 Nitrospirota bacterium | reverse complement strand
AGTCCGGATTTGTTATTATAATTAACATGAAAACTGTATATAAAACCAGTCTTAATCACCCATCGCCATGCCGGAGATAAAAATATGTCCGGATTGCTCCGCTGAGTTTTATGCGCATATCGACTGCTGCGCGGACTGCGGCGCAGTACTTTTGTCACATGAGGAAAATAAAAGGGCGCAGGAGGAGAAGAAGCGGTGTATGGACAGAGAGCTGGAAGACCAGGTCATAGTCAGGGAGGGTGACCGAAAGTGGATGGAAGAACTCCTGAATGTCCTTGTTGCTTCCGGCATCCCCGCCGCCCTTAATGTGGATACCCAGTGCAGAAAGGGATGCTGTAACGACGCATACCGGCTGCTGGTGTCATCGCGTGACGCCGAGAATGCGAATGAGCGGATTGAGGAACACTTCATGAAGGTACATCCCGAACTCCGGGCTTCGAATGAAATGATCAGCCAGGGGAAATGCCCGGCATGTGGCAGTCCCACAGATCCCGATACGGTTGAGTGCCCGGACTGCGGACTGATTCTGATTGTCGTGGATCAAGGCAACGATCAGCAGGCGGCGGACGGATGTCAGATAAAAAACAGGGTTTTTCTTCCCGGCCAATATCCCGACCCGAAGTGACTCCCGCCATAAGGCTGAATCAGTCGAAATTGTTTCAGCCAGAAGATCAATAATAAATCTTCACTATCGTCCCTTTTCCAACTTCGCTCACGATTTTCATTTCCCATCCGTGTGACTTCACAAGGTGCTTTACGATCGCCAGCCCGAGGCCGGTGCCGCCGAGCTCTCTTGAGCGGGCCGGATCAACCCTGAAGAACCGCTCACCAAGCCTCTGGAGGTATTTTTCGGGAATACCGACGCCTGTGTCTTTTACGAATATATAGCTTCCGCCGTCCTCCCTGGCGGCCCCGAGTTCTATCTCACCGCTACCGGTGAATTTGATGGCGTTGTCGACAAGATTAATGAATATCTGTTCAAGCATGTCCCTGTCCGCGTTTATTACCATATCTTCCGATTCAAGCAACTTTTTAATGACAAGATTCTTCTCGGCGGCCTGAACAAGGAATGTCCCGGCAACATTGCCGATAGTGTCCGCAATGTTGACCACTGTTTTATCCATTTTAATCACCCCGAGTTCTATCCTCGAAAGCATCAACAAATCTTCAACCAGTCTGTTTAATCTTTCACTGTTGGATTTTATCGTGTTGAGAAATTTACCGGCATTTTCATTATCATAACGTGCGCCGTCCAGAAGGGTCTCTGCAAATCCTTTTATCGCCGTAACAGGTGTTTTCATCTCATGCGAGACATTCGCCACGAAATCCTTTCGCATCTGCTCCAGTTTTTTCAGACGGGTAGTATCATGAAAAATAGCCACGATTCCGGCCAGCTCATCAAGTTTGCAAAATAATGGAGATACGCGGACCGAAAGATATTTTTCTTCCGGACTGTCGATAACCAGCTCGGCTGAACCAGGTGTGCAGTCCCGTTTAACCGTATCTATCAGTGCTATGAAATCAGGGCTGCGTACGATTTCGATAACGGGTCTTCCATCTATCCTGGACGAACCAAAGAGCGCCCTTGCGGCATTATTTGAGAGTTCAATAGTCCCGTGTGTGTTGACCAGAAGAAGGGCATCCGGAATGTTTCTCAGGATCGTATTCAGCCTGCCTGTTTCTTCATCACTTTTTTCGAGACTTTCCTTTAATTTCGACGCCATATTGTTAATGTCATGCGCAAGCTCGGTGAATTCTCCCGCCCCCTCAAGGTAAATACGTTTCCCGAACCTGCCGCGGGCCAGCTCGCGAGCGTAATCGGATATAACGGCGACCAGCTTCCGGATTCTCTCTGTCTGCCAGATTAAAAGCGTTCCGGACGCCAGGAAGATCAATATTACCACCAGATTAATCTTCAGCCTCAGGATATTAATTGACCGGTTGATTTCCTCGAGCGGCAAGGCTAGCCTGATAAAACCCACAAGTTTTCCGTCCCGAGTGATTTTTTTCGCCACATAGAAAAGCTGGTAATGAAGCGTCTCACTTTGACGAATGGACCAGCCCTGCCGCGAGATCAGCGACTGCTGAATTTCAGGCCTGTCCGCATGATTGCCCATCCGTAATGAATCTTTGTCCGAATCGCCCATCACAACCCCATTCGCATCAATCACAGTAACGCGTGCACCTGTCTTCTTTTTGATCCTTAAGCAGAGATCATCAATCACGCGCGGAGCGTCAAAAGGAATATTTCCAGATATGAGACTTGCCTGAACAGAAAGGCTTTCCTTTAACCTGCCAAGGTAATCGGAACGAATAATGCTGGTGATATAAAGGTCGAAAAAGAGTACGGAGATGAAGAGAATTATAAAATAGACTATAAATATTCTTCTGAAAACGTGTCTTTTCATATATCCTCATCAACATAATAGCCGATGCCCCTTCTTGTTTTTATATACACCGGATGAGCGGGATCGTCTTCCACCTGCGCCCGCAACCTCCTGATATGGACATCCACCGTTCGCGGCTCAACAAATGATTCGTCCTTCCAGACCGCATCAAGAAGCATGTCCCGGTTAAAGACCCTCCCCTTTCTCTGCACCAGGTACAGGAGGAGCCTGAACTCTGTTGCGCTAAGATTTACCTGTTCGCCCCTTTTCTTTACCTGGTACGTACCGGTGTTGATCTCCAGGCCGGCGATTTTTATGATCCTGTCTTTTACCGGCGTTTCCTCGGACCTTCTTAAAACAGCTTTCACCCGGGCGATCAGTTCACGCGGGCTGAAAGGCTTGGTGATATAGTCATCGGCGCCCATCTCAAGGCCCAGCACTTTATCGAACTCTTCGTTTTTAGCTGTCAGCATAATAATCGGCACTGAAGATGTCGCATCGGATGATTTCAGAATTCTACAGAGATCCATGCCCTGGATTCCGGGCAGCATCAGGTCAAGGATGATAAGGTTGAATGTATCCCTTCTGATGAGATTCAATGCGTCCTCACCATTCGAAGAAGACGTGGTTTCAAAGCCTTCTTTTTCAAGATTGTAGGAAACAAGTTCCAGGATGTCCTTTTCATCATCAACAACTAATATTCTGGGCTTCATTTTATTTTCTTCCCCTACAGGAACAGTTTAACACTAAAGGCTTGCTTAAGTATTTCAAACAGCCTGACCGATAAGCGGCAAAGAGGCAAGGGAGTTAATCATCGAATGCAAGGAATACCACGGCGTCGCCTGAAATTCATTAATAAAGACAGACAGGCTGAATTTTATCGGTCCGGCCCGCCGCCCAGGCAACATTCAGGTTAAGCGGTCAGATATTCTTTAATGCCTCCTTCACCTCTGCCTGCGAAACTCCGCTGTGTATCTTCACAGCACCTATCTTCTCAGGCAGTATAAATTTCAACTCCCCGCCGACTGTCTTCTTATCAAGTTGCATTGCTTCAATCAGGCTGCCCGGGTCTATTTCAGGAGACAACTCAAGGGGCAGATCATACAAGCCGATAACGGCCTTTATCCGCTCAACCTCTTCAGCGCCGATATAACCCAGCATCTGCGAAAGCCTCGCCTCAAGATGCATGCCGACCGCCACCGCCTCTCCATGGAGATATTTTTTGTATCCTGTCACTGTTTCGATGGCATGACCTATTGTATGTCCGTAGTTCAATATCGCCCGGAGCCCGGATTCCCGCTCATCCTTTGAGACCACCTCTGATTTTATCTCGCAGGAACGCCTGATTATATAAGTTAATGCGTCTCTGTCGAGATCCAGAATCAGATCCCTGTTCGCCTCGAAAAAATCGAACAGGTCCTCATCCCATATCACACCGTATTTTATCACTTCCGCAAAACCGGACAGGAATTCCCTGCGCGGCAGGGTCCTCAATGTATCGATATCGACCCAGACAATCTCCGGCTGCCAGAACGTCCCGATCATATTTTTTCCGAGCGGATGATTCACACCGGTCTTTCCACCGACAGAACTGTCTACCTGCGCCAGAAGGGTCGTAGGCACCTGCACGCAGGCTATTCCCCTCATGTACGTTGAAGCCGCAAAACCGGTGATATCACCTATAACACCGCCGCCGAGCGCTACAAGGGCCGATCTCCTGTCCAGCCTCGCCTTCAGCAGTTCCCCGTAGATCTCCTGCATCGATGACAGGCTCTTGTATTCCTCTCCATCGGGTATTATTATCTCTACAAGGTCAAAACCTGAAGCCCTGATCGATTCCGACAGAACTCCCCCGTAAAGATTGTATACAGTCGGGTTACTTATAAGCCCGAGCTTTCCGCTGAATTCGAATCTTGAGAGGATACCTCCGATATCCTTTAATGTATTGCTGTTTATAACTATATTATAACTTCTCTCCCCGAGGTCTACCCTTATCTTCCGCATCTGAATAACTCCCTGATCTCCTCGGCGATCTGCAGCGGTGTTCTGTCATCAGTCTCTATAGTTATGCCGGCTTTTTCATAATACGGCCTTCTGAAATCGAGCAGTTCCTTTATCTTAGCCATCGGGTCATCTACCTTCAGCAACGGCCGGTCGCCGCTTCTGCCTGTCCGCTCAAATATGGTGGCAGGACTGGCGTTCAGGCAGAAAATAACACCGTTTCTCCTCAAAAGCTCCATATTTTCTTCTCTCAGGACCGCACCGCCGCCGGTCGAGATTATGATATTCTCCATTTCTGAAAACTTCTTTATCAACCCGGTCTCGATATTTCTGAAATACTCTTCTCCGTAATTTTTGAATATTTCATTTATCGTCATTTTCCGGCTGAGTTCTATCTCTGTATCTATATTCACAATTTTCATGTCGAGCATCCGCGAAAGTTCTCTGCCGACCGCTGTCTTGCCCGTTCCCATAAAGCCCGTCAAAACCAAATTTTTCAAATCAGACCTCAAATTTTTATTTTTTTATGTTGCAAAAGACTAAAATTTATTCAAATACGAAATATATGAACTGAAATTATGCATGATCTCTTTTCTGCTGTCCCCTCCGAATTTATCGAGAAACGCATCCGCCACAACGAGAGCAGCCATGGCTTCAGCCACCACCGCGGCAGCCGGAACAGCGCAGACATCAGAGCGTTCATACGCGGCCTCAAAAGGTTTTTTTGTATTAATGTCCACTGACATAAGAGGCCTCCTGAGCGTGGGTATCGGTTTCATAACCGCCCTGATTACCAACGGCATACTGTTTGTCATCCCGCCTTCGATACCGCCTGCATTGTTGGTCTTTCTGTAGAAGCCGTAACGCCCACCTGCCCTGCCCCGCCCGGTGGAAGACCGTGATGGGGGCGACGAATAAAATATCTCGTCCATGACCTCGGAGCCGAATCTTCCGGCCATCTCAAAGCCCGACCCGATTTCAACTCCCTTTATGGCCTGAATGCTCATTAAGGCCTGCGCGAGCCTTCCATCGAGTTTTCTGTCCCACTGCACATGGCTTCCGAGACCGGGAGGCAGTCCTGTCACAAAGACCTCGAATATCCCGCCGAGCGTATTGCCATCCCTTTTGGCCTTGTCGATCAACCTGACCATCTTCCCCCCGGCAACAGTGTCGGGACATCTCACCGGGGACTTCTCGGCATTATCAAACATCGATAAAAGTTGTTCTTCTGAACTCTTAACGCCGGTCTCGGGACTCTGCACCTTTCCTATCCGCGTAATAAAGCTGCCTGTCCTGACATCGAACTCTGAAAGTAATTTTTTGGCTATCGCGCCGAGCGCCACTCTCATCGCGGTTTCACGGGCGCTTGAGCGCTCAAGTATATTGCGTATATCCTTATGGCCATATTTAAGCGCCCCGGCAAGGTCCGCATGTCCTGGTCTCGGACGGGTGACCGGATCATGGCGGGCATCCTTTATTCCAGTCTTTGGTCCGCGGCATTCCACGCGCATAACATCCTGCCAGTTCTCCCAGTCCTTATTTTCTATAAGCAGGGCCACCGGCGCTCCGGTTGTCTCCCCCTTTCGCACTCCAGAGAGTATCCCGGCATGGTCTGATTCTATCTTCATTCTTCCGCCGCGGCCATATCCTCCCTGACGCCGCTTCAGATCTCTGTCTATATCATCGGAAGAAAGAGGAAAACCCGAAGGGACCCCTTCAAGGATCCCGGTCAGGGCCCTGCCGTGTGATTCACCTGACGTAAAATATCTAAGCTTATTCATATCGCCTCTCCATGCGTCCCTTTGAGGGCTTTTTCAGCGCTTTTGCCTGCTGTTCATACGGACACATTGCTATCCGGTCTTTTATCCCACTATGTTATTAAAACCTGGTATATAAAGTAAACCCTGTCAGCCGGCTTCACCTTCCGCATCCAAAATCATGTAAAATAGATAATGCCTACCGAACTTGAGGGACAGATTGAGCGCATCACATATTGTAACGAAGAAAACCATTTTACAATTGCCAAGCTGAAGGTCAACGGCAGAAAAAATCCCGTCACGATCATCGGCAATCTTTTCTCGGTGGCTCCGGGGGAAATCCTGAAGCTGAACGGCTCATGGAACTTCCATCCCAAATACGGTGAACAGTTCAGGATAATCTCGTACGAAACAGAAACGCCCGCCACGGAAAAGGGGATCGAAAGGTATCTCGGTTCAGGGCTGATCAAAGGCATAGGCCCTGTCATGGCAAAGCGCCTTGTGGCTAAATTCAGGGACGGGACCCTGAATATTATTGAGTCGGACATCAACAGGCTGAAAGAGGTGGAGGGCATCGGGGACAAAAGGATCGTGATGATAAAGACGGCCTGGGACGAACAGAAAGATATCCGCAATGTGATGCTTTTCCTCCAGAGCCATGAAGTAAGTTCAGGATACGCAGTGAAGATATTCAAACAGTACGGAAAGGATTCGATAAAGGTTGTAAAAGAAAACCCTTACAGGCTGGCCGCCGACATATTCGGGATCGGATTCCAGATCGCCGACAGGATTTCAGAAAAACTGGGTATTCCCAAAGACTCCCCGCTAAGGGCTGAGGCGGGCATACTTTATGTACTGCGGCAGTTTGCCGATGAAGGTCATGTCTGCTATCCGCATGAACCCCTTATTGAAGAATGCAGAAGGATTCTGGAGATTGAAACAGGGATTATAGTGACCGCGATGGAAAAGCTTTTATCGAAAAAAAAGATTGTGGTCGACGGCCAATATGCCTACCTTGTCGAATTCCATATCTCCGAGACCGGGATAGCGGATAACCTCAGGCGGATTTTCGACGTGCCTGAAAACATCAGGCAATTCCAGACCGGCAAGGCTATTGAATGGGCGGAGAAAAATCTGGGCATAACCCTGGCCGGCAACCAGATAAAAGCCATAGAAGACTCGGTGGATAAAAAGATTATGGTCATCACAGGCGGTCCCGGCACAGGCAAAACAACCATCATCAACGCCATAATTAAAATTTACAGGCAGCTGGGACATGAAGTAATGCTTGCCGCGCCGACCGGCAGGGCCGCAAAAAGAATGTGCGAATCTACCGGACATGAAGCAAAAACCATCCACCGGCTGCTCGAGTTCAGCCCCAGGCAGGGCGGCTTTAAAAAGAATGCCGAAAACAGGCTCGATGCGGATTTGTTAATAATAGATGAGGCGTCGATGGTGGATACAATGCTGATGCACCACCTGCTTCAGGCGGTGAAATCCGGTTCAACGCTGATTTTAGTCGGAGACGCCGACCAGCTTCCATCTGTCGGGGCGGGAAATGTGCTTCAGGATATTATCAATTCCGGATATATCCCCACTGTAAAACTGAACGAGATTTTCAGGCAATCCAGGGAGAGCCTGATCATAGTCAACGCCCACAGGATCAACAGGGGTGAATCCCCGGTCATTATAACAGACAGGGACAGCCCCAGGGACTTCTATTTCGTCCAGGTCGAAGAACCGGAAAAGGTCTCCGGGATGATCGTAAAGATGTGTAAAGAAAGTATCCCCGGGAAATTCGGATGGGACCCGGTTAATGACATACAGGTGCTGACTCCCATGCACAAGGGAATCGTCGGCACATCAAATCTCAATGCCGAGCTGCAGAAACATCTGAACCCCTCAAAAGAGGAACTGAGCAGCGGGGGAAAGATATTCAGAGTGGGAGATAAGGTGATGCAGATAAGGAACAATTATGACAGGAATATTTATAACGGGGACATCGGAAGGATTACCGCAATCAACAGGGAAGACCGCGAGGTGACTATCGACTATGACGGAAAAGCGTCTGTCTATGATTTTACCGAGCTTGACGAAGTAGTTCTGGCCTATGCAATCTCCGTACATAAATCACAGGGCAGTGAATATTCCGCTGTTGTTATGCCCCTGCTCACCCAGCACTACATGATGTTACAGAGAAACCTCCTTTATACCGCCATCACAAGGGGGAAGAAATTAGTCGTTATTATCGGCACAAAAAAGGCACTGGCGATAGCCGTAAAGAACGACAAACCCCGGAAGAGACACTCAAATCTGGCGGAACGGCTGAAAACACCTTGATATAACGACAGGATTTAATTATGATTCAGATAAATAAAGCCATAGGTTAATGAGAGAAAAAACATGGATGGAACAAAGATAAAAAAAATTCTCAGCTCAGTCAGGGACGGCTCGGTCTCAATTGAAGAAGCGCTCAGCAATTTAAAGCACCTGCCGTATGAAGACATCTCCTTCGCAAAGATTGACCACCACAGACACCTGAGGCAGGGCATTCCTGAAGTTATATTTGCTCAGGGGAAGAAAACAGGGGACGTTGTAAGTATAGCGAAGTCAATGTATAAAAGAAGCAGGCGGTTTCTGATCACAAGATCCACGGAAAAGATTTATAACTCTCTGAAAATTAAAGGTGCTGTTTTTCATCCTGCGTCGGGTATGATCTCGATAGGTGAAAAAAGAAAAAAATCCGGTAATATCCTTGTTCTTTCGGCAGGCACTTCCGATATACCGACAGCCGAGGAAGCCGTTTTAACCGCTTCATTTCTCGGGAGCAGGGTCAGGACTGTCTACGACGTTGGTGTTGCAGGTCTTCACAGGCTGATGGATAACAGCAGCCATATCAGAGAAGCACGCGTTATTATAGTAGCAGCCGGAATGGAAGGCGCTCTCCCATCCGTGGTCGGCGGCATGACGGACAGGCCGATAATCGCCTTGCCTACTTCCATCGGCTATGGAACAAGCCTCGGCGGATTGACGGCCCTCTTTGCAATGCTCAACTCATGCGTGCCCGGTATAGCCGTCATGAACATAGACAACGGCTTTGGGGCCGGCTGTCTTGCCCATAAGATAAATATTCCCGGAGAGTGATTTTTCTGCGTCCGCAAAGGTATTCTCCCTGTTTCCGACCGCTGCTTCATGCGACATCCAGGGGCAGTCCGCGCCTCCGGCCCCAAATTGACTTTCGATCAAAAATTGCACTATAATTTAATTGAACTTTGGGGGAGGCTGATATGCCTGAGAGTTTCTCGTATCGCGAGAGAGACCCTTTGAACCTGATGCGGATAATTCCGTCGTAGGGAATAGGTAATTGAAATTTAAAGGCAACCGCGTCCCAAACGGGATGCGGTTTCTGTTTTTTATGAGATTGAAGATAAACGGAGAAAGCGCTGAAAACCTTAGGGCAACCACGATCAGGGAGTTGCTGGAGGAGTTACAAATAGACTCCGGAAGGGTTGCCGTGGAGGTAAATCTGTCCATCATAAAGAAGGTGGATTATAATCATTACACGCTTAATGACGGGGACTCAGTGGAGATAGTCAATTTTGTAGGAGGTGGATGAGATAAAAAAGCCACGGCCCGGCTTGAGGGAAACAGCTCAGAATAAAAATCTTACCTTAAAAGTTATGCATGGAGAGACATATAATGGATGACAGACTAATAATCAGTGGCATTGAATTCCTGTCTAGGCTCTGGGTCGGGACAGGCAAATACAGGGACTTTGAGGAGACCAGAACGGCCATTGAGGCATCAGGAGCGGATGTTGTCACCGTCGCAGTAAGAAGGGTGAATATAACAGACACGAAGAAGGAAAACCTGCTTGATTACATCGACCCGAAAAAATACAAAATCCTTCCGAATACAGCCGGATGTTATACCGTTGAAGACGCGCTCAGATATTCAAGGCTTGCAAGGGAATCAGGCATCTCGGACCTGATCAAGCTGGAGGTGATCGGGGATGAAAAGACCCTGTTTCCCGATACCCTGGGGCTTCTGAAGGCAACAGAGATACTGGCGAAAGAAGGTTTTGTCGTACTGCCGTATACAAATGACGACCCTGTAATGGCCAGGCGTCTTGAGGATGCCGGAGCCGCCGCCATAATGCCGCTCGGCGCACCAATAGGTTCCGGGCTGGGGATACGTAATCCCTACAATATAAAAATAATACTCGAGACTGTAAAACTCCCGGTTATCGTCGATGCCGGCGTCGGAACAGCCTCGGATGCGGCCATTGCCATGGAACTCGGCTGTGACGCCGTCCTGCTAAATACCGCGATTGCCGGGGCAAAAGACCCCATTGCAATGGCATCGGCGATGAAGCACGCGGTAATCGCCGGCAGGCTTTCGTACAGGGCCGGGAGAATTCCCAGGAAATTGTATGCGACCGCAAGCAGTCCGATTGAAGGAATACTCTAACCCTGAATGTATAATAACAGCGCTCATGCCGGCTGTTATTAATAAACTTCATGCGATATAAAATTAAAGGGCGCGGAGAAATACCAGGGGACCGGCGGTTGATAGATTTCAGGTTGTATTTAATAACCGGAGGAAAAGTTCTCGCATCAGGGCGCTCGCTTCCCGGTTCAGTGGAAGAGGCATTAAAAGGCGGGGCCCGGGCGGTTCAACTGAGAGAAAAAGACCTCGGCGCAAGGGAAATATTGGATATCGCATTTAATCTGCGAAGGCTGACAGCCGATTATAATGCAAAGCTCTTCATTAATGACAGGGTCGACATAGCCCTTGCCGCCGGAGCTGACGGCGTTCATCTTGGAAGCATGGGAATACCTCCGTCGGCGGCGAGGAAAGCCGCGGGTGACAGCTTGCTGATAGGAGCATCAGCACACAGTGTCGAAGAGGCAAAAAGAGCTGAGGATGACGGGGCTGATTTTGTAACACTGGGGCCGGTTTATGAGACCCCTTCAAAAATGCGGTACGGCAGGCCGCTGGGGCCTGATATTCTGAAAAAAGCGATGCATGAAATATCAATACCAATATTCGCAATAGGGGGCGTAAAACTGGAAAAGATCGGCGAGGTTATGGAAACCGGAGTGCATGGGATAGCGCTTATATCGGCCATATTAGCTGCTGACGACATAAAATCAAACACGGAGAAATTTATGAGGTTATTAAGATGACACGAATAGAATCCGCAAAAAAAGGAATTATTACCGACGAGATAAAGAGCGTTGCTTCGATAGAAGGGATATCCCCAGAGTTGCTCTCGGAAGATATCGCGGCAGGGTTGAGCGTCATCCCTGTAAACAGGAACCACAGGATAACCCCTCTCGGCATAGGCAGAAACATGCGCACAAAAATAAACGCTAATATCGGCACATCCAAAGATAAGATATCGGTCGACAGTGAAATGGAGAAACTCGAAGTGCTTGTAAAATACGGCGCTGACGCTGTGATGGATCTTTCAACCGGCGGCCCGATCAGGGAACTTCGCGGCATGATGCTGGAAAAATCTCCCGTCGCCGTCGGCACAGTGCCTATATATGAAGCGGCGGTAGCTGCCGCGCAAGCCAGAGGATCGATGGCCAGGATGACAGCGGACGATCTCTTCTCAGTAATAGAAGATCACGCGGCGGAAGGGGTTGACTTCATCACCGTGCATTCCGGACTGACTATGAAGGCGGTCGAAAGATTACGGGATGAAGGCAGGATACTCGATATAGTCAGCAGGGGCGGCTCTTTTCTCCTTGAGTGGATGATATACAACGGGCAGGAGAATCCCCTGTATGAGCAATTCGACAGACTCCTGGAGATCGCATATAAATACGATATGACCCTCAGCCTTGGTGACGGCCTGCGACCGGGATGCCTGGCGGATGCAACTGACCGCGCCCAGCTGGAGGAGCTGCTCACACTCGGAGAATTGAGAGACAGGGCTGTTGAGAGAAATGTCCAGATCATTATCGAAGGCCCGGGGCATGTTCCGTTAAACCAGGTTGAACTGAATGTAAAACTCGAAAAAGAGATCTGCAAAGGAGCGCCGTTTTATGTGCTCGGGCCGCTTGTTACAGACATAGGAATGGGTTACGACCATATAACAGCCGCTATCGGCGGTGCTGTTGCGGGCGCGGCAGGCGCTGATTTCCTCTGTTATGTAACACCCTCCGAACATATCAGGCTTCCCACCATCGAGGATGTGAAGGAAGGCGTGATAGTATCCAAACTTGCCGCCCATGCCGCTGATATCGCCAAGGGAGTAAAAGGCGCCATGGATGCCGATATCAGAATGGCGAAATGCAGAAAGGCTCTGGACTGGAACGGACAGATAGCTTTAAGCCTCAATCCCGATAAGGTCCGGGAATGGAGGGCCGAGGTCCCGCCGACAGAAAACGAGGTGTGTAGCATGTGCGGGGAGTTCTGCGCCATAAGGACAGTGGAAAGGGCGCTCAGAAAAAAACCGTGACGCCGGCAAAATCCATACTTATTATCGGCCCGACCGGCGCCGGCAAAACACCTCTGGGCAATATTTTCGCTGAGCGCGGGATAAACGGCAGGCGGTGCCGTCACTTTGATTTCGGCAATGAACTGAGGAAAGCCGCAACACCCGGACCGCTTCCGGACGGACTGACAGGGGATGACCGTTCTTTTATAGAAGGCGTCCTTAACAGGGGACTGCTCCTGGAGAATGAGCATTTTCATATAGCCGAAAAAATAATAGATCATTTTTTATCCTGCAGCGGATTCAGGGAAGGTGACATCCTGGTCCTGAATGGACTACCGAGACATACCGGCCAGGCGAAAGACATGGAGGGCATGGCGAAAGTAGAAACCCTGATCGTTCTGGAATGCACGGCTGAAGACGTCTTCAGCAGAATCCGGGAAAATTCAGGCGGTGACAGAACCGGCAGGACGGACGACGGCATGCGATTAATCAGGGAAAAGCTGGTGATTTTAAAAGAACGCACTTCTCCGTTGATAGATTATTACATGGCGAACGGCTGTAACATATCCAGGATAAAAGTAACTGTTTCCTCAACAGCGGAAGAGATGTATTCCCGGTTTATATCTTCGCCCGGCGCGTTCCAGCACTGAAAGCCCGGAAATATCCGGCGCACGGCGGGACCGGAATCAGCGTTCCATCCGGGTTTGACAATTCCTTCCGCAAATCTTGATAAAAAAAAGCAAAGAATGTATATTAATTAACCAAAGTTTTTCAGGAGGTTAAAAATGTTTACGGAATTGGCTTATGCGATGGCTCCTTCTCAGGGCGCTCAGGGACAGGGCTCTGGATTAATGGGCTTTCTGCCTCTGATATTTATATTTGTAATATTCTATTTTCTGCTTATACGGCCCCAGCAGAAGAAGGCAAAAGAACATAAATCGATGCTGGAGAATTTAAAGAAAGGTGAAAAAGTAGTTACCACTGGCGGCGTGTATGGAGTAATCGAGGATGTTCGCGCAAACACATTTATCATAAAAATCGCTGAAAACGTAAAGATAAAACTGGGCAAGCCATATATCGCCGCAGTAAGGCATGCCGACGACGATTAAGTCATCTTCCCGGTAACATTTACAACAATAAAACAGGCGGCAACGTTAGCACATTCCCCCTGTTGCCGGTGCATTCCATGCCGGGCACGGGAGGACGAACAGATACGGACAGGTTCAGAAAATATTCTTGGACAGCGGAGGTTTAATGAAAAAAAAGGTTCTATGGAGATTCTCGATACTCGGATTAACTATGCTGATCGCTGTCATTTTCTTTCTTCCGAATACTCCTCTTTTTAAGTATATGCCCTCCTGGTGGCAGAAGAATATGCCCAACAAAGGAATAATTCTCGGACTTGACCTGCAGGGAGGCATTCACCTTGTGTATGAAGTTGAGTGGGACAAGGCTGTGGACGCATCTCTCGACAGTTACGTTTTCATGATCAGGGAAACGCTTTCCGACAAAAAACTTCCGGCGGAAGTAAGCCGGAACGGCGACAGGATAGAAATTTCCCCTTCAACTGAGGAAATAAGCAGTATAATCGAAAAGAATTACCCGATTATCGAGGAAGTTTCCTCCGGAGACCGGCTCGTCCTTAAAATTACTGATGATGAAGTATCGAGGATCAAAAATAATGCAGTTGATCAGGCGGTCGAGACCATCAGAAACAGGATCGACCAGTTCGGAGTTGCAGAGCCGACAATTCTGAGGCAGGGGAAAAACGAGATAGTCGTACAGCTTCCAGGGGTGAAAGATCCCAGGAGGGCGATAGACATTATCGGCAAGACAGCACTGCTTGAGTTCAAGCTGGTTGACGATGAATCGCCTCTCTCGGCCAGACTTCCAAAGTTAATATCTCCCGGCGGGGAAGAAGAGGTATTGAGCCGGTTCAAGGATATGGTGCCGGAAGGCGACGAGATACTCTTTCTGAAGAAGGTAAACAGGGAGACCGGAGTGATAACCAGAGCCCCTCTTCTTGTGAAGAAGCAGGCGCTGCTCACAGGAGATCTTCTGGCCTCCGCAAGTGTTTCACTCGATTCTCAGTACGGCGAGCCGGTTGTTCTGTTATCGTTTAATTCCGAAGGCGCAAAGCGCTTTGGAGAAATCACCGGCTCAAACATAGATAAAAGACTTGCTATAATCCTTGACGACACTATTTATTCTGCGCCTGTAATCCGTGAAAAAATCCCCGGGGGCAGCGCCAGGATCAGCGGGGATTTCAGCATGGACGAAGCAAAGGATCTGAGCATTGTACTGAAGGCCGGTGCACTCCCGGCGCCGTTGAAAACGCTGCAGAACGTTACGGTAGGGCCTTCTCTCGGAAGGGACTCGGTCGAGGCGGGGAAGATGGCCGGCATTATCGGCACCCTCGCTGTGGTCATGTTCATGGTGATTTACTACAGGCTTTCCGGGGTGATCGCTGATTTCGCCCTGCTGTTGAACCTTATCCTGCTTTTCGGCGCGATGGCGTCTCTGAATGCAACTCTGACGCTCCCCGGCATTGCGGGCATAATTCTGGCCATAGGAATGGCGGTCGACTCCAATGTACTGATGTTCGAGCGAATCAGGGAGGAACTGCGCGCGGGGAAACCCCCGCGGTCCGCGATCGATGCCGGATATAACAAGGCCTTCTGGACAATCTTCGATTCACACGTGACGACATTGATAACCGCGGCCGTTTTATTCCAGTTCGGGACAGGGCCCATCAAGGGATTCGCGGTGACGCTCAGCCTCGGGGTCGCAATTAACCTGTACACGGCTCTCATCGGCACAAAATCGATCTTTGACCTTATCACCAGCCGGTACAAGCTGGAAAAACTGAGCATATAGGAGACCCGATGCTGGAAATCATAAGAAAAACCAATATGGATTTTATAGGAAAAAAATATATAACGTTTCTCGTTTCGGGCGCTTTTATTATACTCGGCATAATAGCGATTGTGCAGATCCTGACAGGCAGGGCGAACATTGGGATCGACTTTGCGGGCGGTACGGCCCTGCAGATAAGATTCGAAAACAGTGTGTCTCTCGAAAAAGTCCGGGCCGCGCTGGAATCAGGAGGCATAAAGGACGTCGACCTCCAGGATATGGGTAAAGACATTAACTTCCGTAATATCGGCGCAAACATCAACCTGGAAGAAGTCTCGACCGAGAACAAGGTGCTTATCCGGACAAAAAATTCCGACGGAGACCTTAATGAAATAGCAGACAGGATAACCGATGCATTGACCCGCTACCTGCCCGGGAATAAATATATCGTGGACTCGACTACTGCGATCGGGCCGAAAGTCGGCAGCAGGCTAAGAAATGACGCCGCGAAGGCCATATTCATGGCGGCGCTCGGCATCCTGGTCTATGTCGCATTCAGGTTCAAGTTTCAGTTCGGAGTCGGGGCGACCATCGCGACATTTCATGATGTTCTGGCTGTTCTGGCCATATTCAATATAATGGGCAAGGAGATCAACCTGATCGTTGTGTCCGCCCTGCTGACCATCGCCGGTTATTCCCTCACTGACACGGTCGTTGTTTATGACAGGATAAGGGAAAACCTGAAGACGGCGTTTAAAGCCCCGATCAAGGACGTTATCAACAGAAGTATAAACGAAGTTCTCTCAAGAACCATCATAACATCCGTCACAACATTTATGGCCGCCGCCGCGTTATTTTTCCTTGGTGGAGAGGTTATTCATGACTTCGCGTTCGCAATTATGATGGGTATCATCGTCGGCACCTACTCTTCCATCTTTGTGGCCAGTCCCATACTGCTATTATGGAAAAAAGACGGGCCCGTGACAAACAAATAAACGGTGCGTTACCGCTCTCAATAAAATTGATCAGTAACTTTCTATATTTCTGTCGCTTGCGTGGTTATGCATAGCCACTGGTTTATAAACAGAACCAATCCTGAAT
>JAYWMP010000022.1:0-2776 GCA_035873255.1 Nitrospirota bacterium | reverse complement strand
GGCAATCCCCTCGATTCGACCGTCTATTATCTTCAAAGGCCGTATGTTTGCAATGCTTCCCTTAATATAATCTTTTAGACGGACGTTTATCTTCAGGTAATTAGCGGATGTTCCTGCGACAATCCCGTCATTGGTCCTCTCTTCCAGGATTACATCGAGGGTTCTGTTCATCTGTCCGGACATATAACTCTCTTTTTTATGCACGTTCAGACTCATAATCCTCTCCATACGGTCCTTTACAGCGGATTGAGACGGTAAATCCTTCATCCCTGCCGCCTGGGTGCCGGACCTGCCGGAGAATGGAAATACATGCAGATAAGAAAACGCCCCGGCCTCTATTAAGCTGAAGGATTCGTCAAATTCTTTTTCGCCTTCCCCGGGGAAACCGATTATTATATCCGCGCCTATAGAGATATTCTCAATCCTTGATGATAGCTTCTCAATCTTTTCGGCATATGTTTCCGCTGAATAATTACGCCTCATCAGCTTAAGTATCTTATTACTGCCGCTCTGCAACGGCAGATGAAGATGGTTGCAGACCCTGTCTTCCCGCATTAATTCGATCAATTCGTCGTCAACTTCATTGATCTCCAGGGAGCTCAACCTGAAACGGTGGATACTGGTCTGTTTCAGCAGGTTTTTCAATAAAGCACCGAGGCCGGTCTTTTCTTTAAGGTCATGACCGTAGGAGCCCAGGTGGATTCCGGTCAGAACGATCTCGTTGTACCCCCCGGCCCCGATCATCCGGGCCCTTTTTATCACCTCATCCGCGGGTACGCTCCTGGATTTACCCCTTGCAAGAGGGACAGAGCAATATGAACAGTTAAAATTACAGCCGTCCTGTATCTTCAGGTAAGGTCTTGATCGGTTGTAATTTCCGTAAGGAATACCGGCTGAATCACCCGTAACAAGCTTTATGATGCTGAATTTATTATTTATATCGACAATCTCCGATACACCGGGGATCCTGGCCGCCTCTTCGGGCTTTAACTGGGAATAACAGCCGGTTACGATCACCTTTGCCCCAGTCCTTGAGGCCCTTCTTATTAACTGCCTGGAAGTATAGTCACTCCTGGCGGTTACTGTGCAAGTATTAATTATGCAAATATCAGGATTATCTTTTATTCCAACGATAGTTACGCCATTTTCTCTGAGTGATCCTTTAATATCCGCGGTCTCGGATTGATTCACCCGGCAGCCTAAGGTCAATAATGCTACTTTCATCTTTTTATACCTTAACAGCTTCCAATGAGTGCTGGCGGGCCTTTCTGATTTTTACGTTCACAAGGGTACCTTCAGGTTCATTCGCATCGGGTATTGTGACGATCTTGTTCGTTCTGGTTCTACCGGTAAGCATATTCAGATCCTTCCCTGAATGTCCTTCAATCAGTATCTCA
The DNA here is from genome assembly GCA_035873255.1 of Nitrospirota bacterium. Classification (GTDB taxonomy): domain Bacteria; phylum Nitrospirota; class Thermodesulfovibrionia; order Thermodesulfovibrionales; family UBA6898; genus JAJRYC01. The sequence goes on along the minus strand of JAYWMP010000022.1, from coordinate 1,379 downwards.
TGAACCGTTCCTTCAAGTGTCAGGTTTTTAGTCAGGGTGATTTCATCCTGCATTCGCAAAAGGTTATTCAGCCTTTCGGATTTGACTTCTTCCGGAACATCATCATCCATCTCATATGCCTTTGTGCCCTGTCTGGGTGAAAACTTAAAGGCGAACAGGCCGTCGAACCCGATCTCCTTAATGGCGTTTATCGTAAGCAGGTGGTCCTCTTCCTTTTCTCCGGGAAATCCAACGATCACATCCGCGGTTATTGCTATGTCCGGGACTTTTTCCCTCAGCATATTTATCTTTTCAATATAGTCTTTATAGGAATATCTCCTGTTCATCAGGTCCAGAATCCTGTCGGAGGCGGACTGAACAGGAAGATGAACATGTTCGCAGACGCCCGGCAGGTCCGCAATCGCGTTTATCAATTCCAGGGAGAGGTCCCTTGGATGAGAAGTGACAAAACGAACCCTGTTTATACCGGTTGAATCAATTCTTCTCAGCAATTCGGTGAAATCTATATCGCTCCTGTAAGAGTTTACATTCTGTCCCAGCAGTGTTACTTCCTTATATCCTCTGTCGCAAAGGTCTTTTATCTCGGACAGTATGCCGGAACTCGGCCTTGATATCTCCCTGCCGCGCGTATAGGGGACGATACAGTAGCTACAGAAATTATTGCACCCGTACATAATAGAAACCCATGCCCGGACCCGCCCTTCCCTCTTTATCGGAAATTCTTCTGTCTCATATGCTGGATTATGCTTCAGGGCGGTTGTCAGTGTTCCATGCTCTATGCTCCGTCCACCGCGCGGCGAAACTTTACGGGGTGTTCCGTCATCTATCCAATTCCGCAGGCTGTCCATATTTGCCGGGCCGAATATAAAGTCGACATATGGAAATTTCCTGATAAGGGGATAGCCTTTCTGTTGGGCGATGCAGCCTGCCACAGCGATTTTCAGCATTGGATTGATCCTCTTTAATAACTTCATCCTGCCCAGTTCGCTGTAGAATTTCTGTTCAGCCTTCTGTCTGATACTGCAGGTGTTGAGAACAATAACATCGGCGTCTTTCGCCCCTTCAGCTACATTATAGCCAGAGGCAGAAAACATACCGGCAATCTTCTCGGAATCATGGACATTCATCTGGCAGCCGAAAGTATGTATGAAATATTTTTTGCTCATAAAATCAACACCTTGTATCTAATTTAATGTTATGTGCGGTCATCCGCATATAATACAGAACCCATACCTTATGCATTCTGCATCTATTATTTTACAACATCTGTTAAGTAAATAAATTATCAGGATATACACGAGGTGACAGCTTTTTTTCTTAAATAAGATTGTTATGAGAGTATTTATTCTTTTGAAAGATGACGAATACGGAAGCGGCCT
>JAYWMP010000240.1:0-2610 GCA_035873255.1 Nitrospirota bacterium | reverse complement strand
TCAGCCCCGGTCATTTCTGATACTTTCTCCGCAAGCCACTTTACTGTATGTGTCTCTGTCGTCTGGTTAAATATTTCCACCTTGTCTCCTGTCTTCGGCGGGTTCTCAATTGCAAGTTTGATACATCTGACAGTATCTCTTATATGTATGAAAGCCCGTGTCTGCCCGCCTTTCCCGTGGACTGTAAGTGGATGTCCAATAGCGGCCTGCATCAGAAAACGATTCAGAACGGTGCCGTAGTCTCCGTCATAATCAAACCGGTTGATCAATTTTTCATCCAGGAGAGTCTCTTCTGTATTGGTTCCCCAGACGATACCCTGGTGCAGATCGGTTATCCTTGTATTATCGTTTTTGTTATAGTAGTAAAATATAAGGGCGTCCTGGGTCTTGGTCAGGTGGTAGATACTCCCCGGATTAGCGGGATACAGAATCTCCAGCGCCTTTCTCTTGCCGTCCACATCGACCTCAACTTCCAGATACCCTTCGGGTATCTCCATGCCGGCCGTTCCGTATCCGTACACCCCCATCGTTCCGAGGTGGACCACATGAATATCAAGGCCGGATTCCACGATAGCGCACAGAATATTGTGTGTAGCGTTTATATTATTATTTACGGTATATCGTTTATGAGACGCTGACTTCATCGAATACGGCGCCGCACGCTGTTCCGCAAAGTGAACAACAGACTGTGGTTCTGTTTCCTCCAGCAGCCTTAAGAGCCTGTGATAATCAGACGCTACATCGAGATTCAGGAACCCGATTTCCCTGCCGGTCAATTCCTTCCATTTTCTCAGACGGGCGCCGATCGGCTGAATCGGGGTCAGGGAATAGGCTTCCAGTTCATTATCGATGTTTCTCCGGCTGAGGTTATCGACTATTGTTACATCATATCCATGCTTTGACAGATATAACGATGACGGCCAGCCGCAGAATCCATCTCCTCCAAAGATAATTATCTTCTCATCCATAAGACTTCCTCTTTTCCCATAATCTGTATCATGAATAATATTCCCGGACCGGCGCCGGAACATTGCCGGCCGGCTTCCGTGTTTATGTTAAAAGTTCAAGAATATACACTCAATTTGATCTGTAATTTATACGTAGATCCAGTCGACTAAAATTTGATTTACTCTCATCATAAATTCCCGTGAAAGCCCTGCATGTCCGGCAGCTAACAATTGGCAAGAGCAGCAATCCGCTGCCATATTATACATATATAATCTATTATCGCTAAAATATCCATATTTATTCCAGTTTAAACCGGCAATACGATCTGTCCTGTCATAACTCATTGTAAAACCTCAGGAGTTTCAGACTTTCTATCTGCCAATTATATTTTCGCTCAACAGCTTTTCTGCCCCTTTCTCCCATTGCTCTTGCCTTATCAGGATTCTTCAACAGACTGACAATCGCTACCGCTATCTGACGCGGATCGGAGGAATCCACCAGAACACCACAATTCTCCTCTTTTACCGCTAAAGCTATCTCGCCGAAATCAGGCGCTAAAACCGGCAGGCCGGCGCCCATATATTCAAAAAGCTTTCTGCTTGTTCCCTTTGTAAAAACTTTAAACTTGCCGACCTGTTGTGTGGGCGCCGCGCCTATCAGTGCGAGCCTGAAATAATGAGATAGCATCGAATAGGGGACCCAGCCAACGATATCGACATTATAACCGAGGTTGTTCCCCCTGATATAATCTCTGATGACCTGCCCGAAATTTCTTTCCGGCTTGCCGAGGATAACTAATTTCACCTCAGGAAAAGTCTCTTTTATTATCAACATCGACTCCAACAGCTTCGTTATACCCCATTCATCCGAAATTGAACCGGCGTAAATTATTACTTTGTTGTCTTCATATTTTCTGTCAAGTTCAACATTATATTCCCCGGCAGCCGGAGCGCCGCCACCCAAAACAGGAACGTTTTTTATGATTTCGATATTGGAATTATATCTCCTGAACCGACCGGAATACACTTCACGATAAGACGGTATTACGATAACACCATCAACCAGTCTCACTAATAAATTCTCAAAAAACCGGACTATATGGCCGACCCACCGGATAAAAACCGGGCGTCGTATAAAAAAATCCTGGATATAGAACTCCACCACATCAAAGACAATTTTTGTTTTTTTTATTTTTCCGGCTATGACAGCCAGGGGTAAAAGCGCTGAATGTCCGCAGACGATAACATCAAACCGCTCTTTTATTATTTTTTTAAAAAACATGAAATAAATACGGGGCAGCTTCATGGACGCCTTCACATCAACATAATTCGCCTTAACCTTGATCCATTCATAGGATATCCCGTCTTTTTCTTCTCTTTCAGGGTTGCGGCCGGACCTGTCCCAGAATATCACCTTGATTTCATAACCGTTCCTGTTAAGCGTATTCAGGAACAGTTGTCTTCTCGGCGGCAAACCTTCCTGCGATTCAATCAGTAATATTTTCTTCATCTTCCCCGGGTTGAGGTCTGAAATCCCTTTGAAGTCACCGGGGGGGGAGCCTCACCAGACACATTCTTTTCTTTATTGTTCTGCTTGGATAGAAATGATATGATTCCCATCGGCACGAAAAACCATATTGCCGTGACCAACCTTTCGCTAAAC
>JAYWMP010000238.1:0-9615 GCA_035873255.1 Nitrospirota bacterium | reverse complement strand
ATAGACCGTACCTGGTATGTTTTTGACGCCAAAGACGCAGTACTGGGAAGACTCGCTACAAAAGTAGCCACTTACCTTAGAGGAAAAAACAAACCCGTCTTCACACCCAACGTGGACACGGGAGATTTCGTAATAGTCATTAATGCCGACAAGATAAAACTTACCGGCAAAAAAACGACTGACAAGATCTATTATCATCATACCGGGTACATAGGCGGGATTAAAGCCCGCACCGCGAAAGAGCTGCTCGAAAAAAAGCCGGAAGAGATAATACAGAAAGCGGTATGGGGCATGCTGCCGAAGAACAGGCTCGGCAGGGCCATAATTAAAAAACTGAAAATATACAGGGGCGCCGAACATCCTCATGAGGCCCAGTCCCCAAAAATTCTATAATTTTCTACAAAGGAGTTTCAATGGCTGAAATAAAATACAACGCGACAGGAAGAAGGAAGACTTCAATTGCCTGTGTAAATATCACACCTGGAACCGGTAAGATAATCGTAAACCGGAAGGAAATCGATGAGTATTTCCCTAGAGAAACGCTGCGCATGATAATCAGACAGCCCATTGAACTTGTCGGGGCGACCGGCAAACATGACATAACCATTAAAGTAAAGGGCGGCGGACCGACAGGACAGGCCGGCGCAATAAGGCACGGCATATCAAGGGTCTTCATAAAAATGGACAACGACCTGAGAGGCAAATTAAAGAAAGAAGGCTATCTCACGAGAGATCCGAGAGAAAAAGAGAGACAGAAATATGGCCTTAAAGGTGCCAGAGCCCGCTTCCAGTTCTCAAAGAGATAATTCACAGCATACAGAAGCCGTTTTATTTCGCATTCCGCGGAATGGTAACGGCGAGAGCCCGATATACATTGACAGGGATGTGATCGATCACATCCCGACGTCTCCCGGGTCCTCCTTAGTCAAGCCTGAATTCCGGTATCAATCATGCTGAAAATCGCTGTATGCGGCGCCACCGGATATACCGGGATTGAACTCTTGCGAATACTGTCCAATCATCCCGGGACTGAAATATCGGCGGTCACTTCCGAAAGGTCCTCCGGCAAAGGTATCGCTGAAATATTTCCACACCTCCATCAATATAAAAACCTGGTCTACGAACGCCTGGACAAAGAGAAACTTCTCGGAAAAGCGGACCTCTTCTTTCTTGCCCTGCCTCACGGCGCATCCCAGGAGGCGGTCGACTTTTTTTTCTGCAACGGCAAGAAGGTCATCGACCTGTCCGCGGACTACAGGCTTGCAGACCCCGAGGTATATGAAGAATGGTACGGAACGCCCCATAAATTCATATCCACTCTCGGAAAAGCGGTCTACGGCCTGCCGGAAATTTACAGGCAAAAAATCAGAACAGCAAGCCTGATCGCCAACCCCGGATGTTACCCGACCGGCGCTCTGCTGGGACTCCTGCCGGCAATCAGGAATAAACTCATCGATCTCTCTTCCATAATTATAGATTCAAAGTCTGGCACAAGCGGGGCCGGAAGAAAGGCCGATGTGGCGGTTTCCTACTGCGAAGTAAACGAGGGATTCAGGGCGTATGGAATCGGGACACACAGACATACGCCTGAGATAGAACAGGAAATTACGTCCCTCCATGGGGACAGGACCGTGGTCAATTTCACACCCCATCTCCTGCCGGTTAACAGGGGTATATTAACTACCATTTACACAAAAATGCGCGGGACGAAAAATACGGGAACGGTCCTGGACATGGCCCGAAAAACCTTTGAGGGAGAACCGTTTATCAGGCTCCTCGATGAAGGCGGCCTTCCAAACATAAAAAATGTCAGGGGAACCAATTTCTGCGAAATAGGGATGAAGGTAAACGCTCGGACTAATACACTTGTAATAGTTACGGCAATAGATAATCTGGTTAAGGGAGCCGCCGGGCAGGCGGTGCATAACATGAATATAATGATGGGATTTGATGAATTAACCGCCCTCGGCAATACAGCCCTCTTTCCTTAAAGGACAAATGACTCCCAAAGGCTTTATTTTCTCCACAGTTGAAGCAGCGATCAAAAAACCGGGCCACCGGGACATAGGCCTGATCTTTTCCGAGGTTGAGGCGAATATCGCCGGGGTGTTCACCACCAATACGGTCAAGGCCGCGCCGGTACTGATCTGCATGGAGAAGATCAAATCGGGCAGGGGACAGGCTATAATCGTGAACAGCGGCAATGCCAACGCGTGTACAGGGGAAAAGGGGCTGAAGAACGCCGATAAAATCATCTCGGCCGTCGCCGAACAGCTCGACGTGAAAGATTCCACAGTCTATATATGCTCAACAGGTGTCATCGGCGCGCAGTTGCCGATGGAGAAGATTCTGCCCGCCGTTAAATCCCTCACCGAAGATATGGGCCGTTCATCCATGGATGACGTTGCGGCCGCGATAATGACGACTGATACCTTCCCGAAGATTATATCTGAAAAGTTGAAGATCGGTAATGGATACGGTCTGATCTCCGGGATTTGCAAGGGCGCAGGTATGATAGCGCCGAACATGGCGACGATGCTATGCTTTATCCTGACGGATATAGCCGTTGAACGAAAAACGCTCTCCACTATCCTGAAATCGTCGGTAAAAAAATCTTTCAACAGAATAACGATTGATGGTGATATGTCGACAAATGATACGGTCCTTATGCTTTCCAACGGGCTCCTCGGCAACGAACCCATTACGGCTGAATCAGCTGATTTCGATAAAGTCCTGAAGGCCGTTGATGAAATCACACATGGACTTTCAAAAATGATCGTCAGCGACGGAGAAGGTGCGACCAAGCTGGTCGAGGTCTTCGTCAGGGGAGCGAAAAATGATTCGGACGCCGATAAAGCCGCCTTTGCCGTATCAAACTCCCTTCTCGTCAAAACCGCTATTTACGGCTGCGACGCAAACTGGGGCAGGATCATGGCCGCGCTGGGATATTCAGGCATAGACTTCAGGGAAGAAAAAACCGATATTTCTTTCAATAATATTAAGGCCGTAAAAGGCGGGATATCAAATAACAGGGATGAAGAGGCGGCCGGAGTTTTAAAAGGGAAAGAGATAAAAATAACCATAGATCTTCATGCCGGCGGTTCATCGGCAAAGGTGTTGACCTGCGACCTGACGGAAACCTACATCCGTATAAACGCTGAATACAGGAATTAGCTTTATAACCTGCTGTTTTTTTATTGAGAAGGAATTTCCAGTTTATCAAGAATACCGTATACAGCCGAAACAGCAGGTGAATCCCCTGGCAAATCTATAATCGCCCTTCCCCGCAGATCAAATTCAAAGATGTTTTTGTCCTGGGGAATGAATCCGGCGACCTCAAGCCCGAGTTGGGCGGCGAATCCCCCGAGATCATCCATCTCATTTTCGCGCACACGATTAATCAGGAGGGCGTGTTTATCAACTTCCAAAGCAAGTTCCCGCACAAGGCCTGCAATCCGCTGCGCCGTTTTGATGCCCCTGACCGTCGGATCACTGACAATCAGCAGAAGGTCCACCTTGTGGGTCGTTCGCCGGCTTAAATGCTCCATTCCGGCCTCATTGTCGATTACAACATAAGAATATGTTTCCGAGAGCCTGTCGGTATATTTTTTTATTACATTGTTGGCCGCGCAGTAACATCCGGGCCCTTCGGGTCTCCCCATCACCATGAGGTCAAACCCCTTTGATTCAACTATCGACTGCTGGACCTGATAATCGAAAAGCTGATCCATCGACATGCCGCCGGGTCTCTCGTCGCCGTTACGGATTGTACGTAGAGACTCCTCTCTCAGCCGTCCTATAGTTGCATGTACGTCAACACCGAGCACCTCGTTCAGGCAGGAGTTGCTGTCGGCATCCACGGCGAGAACGGATTTTTTCTTTTTCTCGATCAGGTACCTTATTGTCAGTCCCGCGATGCTCGTTTTGCCTGTACCGCCCTTCCCGGCCAACGCAATAACATAAGCCACTTATATAGCCCTCAACTTCCTGAAATATCTTTTAATATTTTTATCCACCGGTCGATGAAATAAACCTTGATCTGTAATTTTTTCTTACATCCCTGATTTTCCCGCATGTATATTCGCCTTCGGGACACGGGGCGTAGAGACACCTGGGGCCCGCCTGCCTGAATATTACGGGAGAGATTTTCTTCACCAGTCCCAGCATCTCTTCAGCCATCGCCCTGATTTCCCACTGGGCCCTGTAGCAGCACCTCTGGCTGAAGAAATGGAGGAGCTCCCGCGCGTTCATAGTGACAACTATCTTTGTCTCGGCGGCGTTTGGAAGGACAAATCTCGCGTCCTGGTTCGCGGCCTCGCCCTTAACACCATTCCTGTTCAGTTTCGCAACCAGAAGGTCGTAAGCCTTTTGTGTCTCCAGCATAACTTTCTCGAATACCGCCCTTGTCTCGGGGTCTTCGGCTATCAAAGGCGGTATTATATAATCAAACGTAACGTCAGAACCATCTCCTGATTCAGAGACATATCGCTGAGACTGCTGTGAATATGACGCAAGCCTGTGCCTTACCAGCTGATGAGAACAGGCCCTTGATATGCCTTCAATCGCGAATGTATAAGACGCATGTTCTATGGGCGTCATATGGCCCATCTTCATCAGCCTCTCCACAAAATTCTGCTGGTCCTTCGCCTCTATCTTCTCTTTGAGGGAAGAAATATCCGAAGGGCTGTAACATAGCTTCGCGGCCATGGCTACAGTCTCTTCGGGATGAGGCGTATACCGCAAAATAATCACTTTAAGTTTCGTTGCAGGCATTTTCTCTCTCCTGTGAATATGGCTTACACCCGTCTATCGGGATCAAAACAGAGACCGGATTATCTCTTTACTGACATTATAATAATTATCTTTATTTAATTAGTCAATTTTGCCCCCTCCCCAGGTGTCCGGCCAAATGAGTGGAACATGGCAAGTTCAGCAAAGAGGGCTATAATTATTGTCAACAGGTATTGCTTTCCGTCCTGATCTTCTGTTTCCAGTCTTTAACTCTATGCGCCATGCGCTCTGCGCTCTGCCTTTCTTTCCTTCCCCCCTGATTATTTCGCGGGCGCGGAGATGGATAAATAAACGGCAATACTTACTGAATATATTGATTATTCTCAAAATTGTGTATAATATTAGGAATTAACTAATGATACTTGAAATTATTTTTATCCTGATTTTTTTAATACTTAATGGGTTTTTTGCAGCATCGGAAATTGCCGTGGTTACGGCCCGGAAATCCTATATAAAAACTTTAGCTGATCAGGACATCCATAGTGCGGACAAACTAATCAAGCTCAAGGAAGAACCGGACAGGTTTCTCGCTACGGTTCAGGTGGGCGTTACAGTTATGGGAGCTCTTGCGTCGGCAATAGGCGGCGCGGCTTCAGTGAAAGTCCTGGAACCGGTAATTGCCGGCGCGGCCATTCCTTTTATCTCGGAGTGGGCGCCCGCGATCTCTATAAGTATCATTGTGATTATTATTTCCTACCTCTCTCTCGTCATAGGCGAACTTGTTCCTAAATCAATAGCACTGAGGAATCCCGAAAAAATCGGGCTAATGGTTGCGGGACCGATAACCTACATCTCTAAAATCTCGTCATTCTTCGTTAACATATTGACGGCGAGCAGCAATCTTTTCCTGAGGCCGTTTGGTGCACAAACCTTCTCCGAGCGTTCCTTTGTCAGCGAAGAAGAGATCAAACTCTTAATTGAAGAAGGTAGAAACAGCGGGATATTCGAATCGACGGAACAGGAACTGATCCACGGTGTCTTTCGTTTTACTGATATATCCGCCAAGGGAGTGATGGTGCCCCTCCCGGAGATGGTCTCGTTCAGTATAAACGAATCACCGGACGTTATTATTAAGACAATCTCCGAGGAAAATTTTTCGAGATACCCTGTTTACGAAAAAGACAGGTCAAACATCAAGGGCATTCTTTACAGTAAAGACGTTTTCAATGACCTGGCCCACAAAAGGGAGATCGTGGTGCCAAAGCTCCTTCATTATGCCCTGTTTGTACCTGAAACCATGAAGCTCAGCGCCCTGATGAAGGAAATGCAGAAGAAGAGGCTCCATATGGCGATCGTGATAGATGAATACGGGGCTGTATCCGGCCTTGTGACGATTGAAGACCTTCTTGAAGAAATCGTGGGTGAGATTCGCGATGAATATGATACCGAAAGCCCGGTACAGATACTCAAAAACGGCGTTATGATCGTAAATGCCGCCCTGGCCATAAGAGACCTGAATGAAGATTATAATTTCAGCATCCCGGAATCCAATGAATATGATACACTCGGTGGGTATATCATATGGGGCCTGCAGAGACTCCCTTCTGTCGGCGACTGCTATCTTTCGGAAAATCAGAAATTCTCTATATTAAGCATGAAGGGACGCAGCATTTTAAAGGTAAAAGTCGAGCCGCAGGAAGACTCCGGGGAAACAGATCAGAATATCAATCCAGTTTAATGGCGCGTGAAATGTATCTCTTACCCCTCGGCAGGATTCTTATTCCGGACGGGTCGATATGACATATAAACCGGTCTGATTCCGAATCAAAGCCGATTTTCGCGCCCTCTTCAAGAACATTCAGTTTGTCCACTATCACTTTTCTGAACCTGGAACCCTTTTTCAGTACAACATCATCCATTATAATCGAATCTTCAACCTCCACACCATCTTCGATTACAACCCCTCTCCGTATAACGGAATTTTTAATGAAGGCATCATGGATAATCACCCCTTCAGCGATGTAACTATTAATGACCCTTGCATTGTAAAGTTTTGCCGCCGGACCGTCATAACCGGCGGGATGTATGGGCCAGTGTTTGTTGTCGAGCTCGAAAGGGGGTTCTTTGCCAAGCATGTCCATATTAGTCTGCCAGAATACGGGGATGGTCCCTACATCTCTCCAGTATCCGCTCTCTTCGTAGGACCTCGTACCGGGAATAATGTTGGTCTCGAAATCATAAGCATAAAGCCTCTTTGTGCTCACAAGGCTCGGCATAACATATCCGCCGAAGTCATGCTGCTTCTGCCTCTGCGCGTCCGCCAGCGCCTCAATAAGGGTATCCGTGTTAAACAGGTAATTCCCCATTGACGCGTAGGCGCGGTTTGGATCACCCGGCATGGGCGTCGGAATTTTAGGTTTTTCCTGAAAACCGGTAACCCGGCTGTCTCCATCCGTCGACACAATTCCAAAAGCATTGGCGAGAGCTATGGGAACAGGTCTCGACGCCACAGTCGCAACGGCATTATTTTCTATATGGAATTTGACCATCTGACTGATATCCATGCGGTATATATGGTCCGCGCCGAAAACCGCGACAATGTCAGGACTATATTGGCGTATCAGGTTAATATTCTGGAAAATCGCGTCCGCCGTACCCTGGAACCAGTCCGGCCCCATCCTCATCTGCGGAGGCACGAGAGCCACAAAATGATCTCTGGAAACGGTTTTAATGATCCAGTTTTCTCTTGTATGCTCTATCAGGGACTGGGATTTGTACTGAACAAGAAGATATATCGAAAATATTTTGGAATTTATAAAATTACTCAGAACAAAATCGACAACGCGGTACCTCCCGCCAATCGGGACTGAAGGTTTTGACCGTTCAACCGTAAGGGGAAACAGCCTTTCACCCTTACCTCCGGCCAGAATAAAAGCCAATATCCTTGGATTCATCACTCCGGGTTCACCTATCCTCTATAAAATTGTCCGGGCACAAGATTTTCAAAATCTTGGAATTTCATAAATCTATATAATCCTTTTTTTATTCACTTCCCTCTAATTTTCACGGCGTTATGACAGATACAGCTTCGGAATCATCGGCAATCCCGGACAAAAATCTGTTTTTCTATTTAAAACTCTGCTCTTCGCCAGGGAAGATGCCTTTTTCTATCTCTTCCCTGTAAGTCCTGATCGCACCGAGGGCCTCCTCCCTGAGATTGGCATAGCGTTTGACAAACTTCGGCACGAACCTCTCGAACAGGCCTATAACATCATGCAGCACCAGCACCTGTCCGTCACAATACGGACCGGCGCCTATTCCTATAACCGGTATCGAAAGTTTTCCGGCGATCTCCTTTGCAAGGTCCATGGGTATGGCCTCCAGAAGCAGCGAAAACGCGCCTGAGTCCTCGATTATGAGAGCATCTTCAATTAATTTCCGGGCGGATTCCTCTGTTTTACCCTGAACTTTATATCCCCCCATCCTGTGTATTGACTGCGGCGTAAGCCCGATATGCGCCATAACAGGGATATCTGACCTGGTGAGCGCCTGTATCCGGTCGGCTATTTCCGGACCTCCTTCAAGCTTTACGGCGGAAGCACCCGCTTCCTTCAGAAACCTTCCGGCGTTCCTGATACTATCATCAATACCGGTCTGGTATGACATAAACGGCATATCCCCTATGACCATCGCTTTCTTCGCCGCACGGGAGACCAGCTTCGTATGATATATCATCTCATCCATCGTGACCGGCAGGGTATTCTCCAGCCCCTGGACAACCATGCCCAGAGAATCACCCACGAGAATAGCGTCGATGCCGGCCTCATCAACTATCCGGGCAAAAGGGTAGTCATAGGCTGTAAGCATGGTTATCTTCCTGCCATCCGATTTCTTCCTGAAAAAATCCTGTGTTGTTACTTTTGACATCTTTTTCTCCTGTTTCTGTAATTGCTCCGGTTATCCAGTATAACCCTCTTTTCAAAAAATTTCACCAAAGTGACCCATTCCGCGGGAGATCCGCCAGGTACCTGGAACAGGTAACCCCGCAGTCCTTCGCACCATTCAGCACCCGGAAGAGCAATCCTGGATGGAAGAAGCTTTCCTTATTCTTCATATGGTATACTTTCGTATGGGAGATAAAAACTACATTCAACCCCTCACGAAACTTGATAAAATAACCGTCGTCCTTTACAGGTCCGGAATCTTTTTAACCGCCATCGCGATCTGTTTATCCGCATTTCTTGCATTTAAAGACGTTTCCGGCGCTAATATCCGGAACTATTACTCAGGCATTATGCTCTTACTGCTGTATTTCAGTGTAGGTTTGAGTGTATTCTTCATCCATCTCTACGTCGGAAAGTTTTACCGGCTGTTAAAAAAGGTCTACTATATAGCGGTTATATGTCTGGTGTTGCTCTTCATCGCCGGGAAAGGCGATCCCATCACCCCGTTATTAAGTATTCCGCCTTACAGGGCGCTGCTCATGCTTCCGCTTTCGCTCTGTCTTGGCTTTGTTACGGCAAAAGAGGCCTTCTGTTTCAAACTCTTCGAAGGATATATGCTCGCCCTGATTATGCCGGCATCTGTTTTTCTGTATTCAATAGGCACGCTCAATCAGAAGGCGGCCGTCTCCGGCCTGGTATTAATCGCGGCCATGTTTGTATTCTTTACATTAAGAAAGGTCTTTATGCCGCTGCATTATGATATCGGCGACAAATCAGCATATCAGCCCTAAGGATTTTCACTGCAACAATAAAAACCTCGAAAAGCAGCAACTATCAGGGACTTCCCCCGATCATCTGCTTTTTATAAGATAACCCCGTTGATGAGAGATCCGATATAAAATAGAGTATTGCGGCCAGAATGAGCCCGATAACAACTATG